>JAUWJC010000225.1 GCA_030607895.1 Pirellulales bacterium | reverse complement strand
GCTTTCATCGCAAGTCCTCGTTACTGACACAAAGCCGCGACCGGTGGTCGCGGTGAAGGATGTCGAAAAACCGTATGTCTTTTACTCCGGGCGCGACCACCGGTCGCGGCTTTATGAGTAACTTGTTCTCACCCCTTAATCGCGTCGATCCGCTGTTTGGCCAGCGGTAGCTTGTCGCTTTTGGGGTACTTTTCGGTAAGTTCCTGGTATAGTTTGATTGCTTGGGTTTTCTTGCCCAGCACCTCGAAACAGCGGGCCGCCTCGTAAGTTGCGTTGGCCTGCCACTTGGGGTAGCCGTATCCGTAAATGACCTTGAAGAACGCTTTGACGGCCTCGGCGTGTTTCTTCTGTTGGAAGAGGGGTTCACCGATCATGAACTGCGCCCTTGCGGCAACCTCCGCGTTTGTCTTGGCCTCGCTTACCTTTACGATCACCTGTTCGTAGATTTTGGTCGCTTCGTCGGTGTTTCCCAGGTTCTGCCGGGCCCAGCCTTGTTCGTAAAGGAACTGGGGTAGGTATGGCGAGTCGGGAAACTGCTCGACGCACTTGTCCAACAACTCGAGGCTCTTCCGCCACTCCTTCAATTGCGCGGCGGCCTGCCCGGAGTGAAGCAAAGTCAGCACCCGAAAGTTCTTGCCCGACGGGTTCTCGACCAGGGCGTAGGTGTCCAACGCCTCCTGAAATTGATTTTGCTTGAAGAGGCATTCGGCCTCCATAAAGGTGGCGTCGGCAGCCAGTGGTCCCTTGGGGAACGTTACCCGTTGGTAGGCGAATACCTCCTGGGCGTCCTTGAAGTTGTCCTGCCGGAAGTATGCCCAGCCGAGTTTGTGCGCGGCCTTTTCGCCCAGCGGGGTCTTGCCCGCGGTGCTCATTGCCTTGTGATAGGCGACGGCCCCTTTGTTGAACCGACCCTTCTTGTACTGGTGCTCGCCCACGTGATAACAGCTTTCGGCGACCAGTGGGCTTTTGGGGAATTTCTTGACCAATTGACCGAACGTCTTGGCCGCGTCGTCCTGTTTTCCGGCCGACTGAAGCGCCCAGGCCAATTCGTAAAGCGTCTTATCGGCGCCGGTGTGGTCGGGATCGTCCTTGAGCAGGGTCTGGAAGGTGGCGGCCGCGTCGGCGGATTTCTTGAGACCTACCTGCGAAAGCCCCAGCACGTATCGGGCGTTGGATCGCTCCTGGGGCGAAGGATCGGCCGCCAGCATCGCCTGGAGGTCTTCGATGGCCGGGGCGAAGTTACCAAGCTGTTGCCGGGCCATGCCCCGGGCGTATCGGGCGCGTGGGATCAGCTTGTCCTTGGGGAACTGCGCGACCAACGCGCTGAGCGTCTTGTCGACGCCGGCGTAGTCTTTCAGACCCAATTCGGTCCAGCCCAGCCCGTACAAAGCGTACGGCATCACCGAACTCTTGGGCCACTTGGTAATCACCTGGCGATACTCGGCCGCGGCCGTTTTCAAGTCGCCTTCGGCATAACAGTACTCACCCAGTCGATAATGGGCCTGGTCCAGAAGCCGGCTCTTAGGGAACTGGGTAATCAGCTTGCCGATTGCCGCCTTGGCCTTCTTGACGTCGTCGAGCTGCCGGTAGGAGTTGGCCAGAACCAACAGGGTGTCGTCGGCCTGACGCCATTTGGGGTTTGCCGCCAGCGAGGCTTCCAGCGACTTGACCGCCGCGTCGTACTCCTTCAACTCGGCCCGGCTGCTGCCGACGAGATACCGCGCCTCGGCCACCGCGTCGGGTGTGCGGATATCGGCCAACACGGGTTCGATCGCGGCAATCGTCTCTTGGTACTTCTTCTCGAGGTGCAGCGCCAACGCGCGGCGGACTTTCCAGGTTTCGGCGTCGGCATGGTCGGGATATTTCTCCAGGAGTTGCCCAAAGAGCTTCTCGGCTTCTGCCGGTTGGTTCAACTGAAGATCGCTCTCGGCGGCCACGTACATTACGTCGGCCGCCAGCTTGTCGCCCGCGTGCTTGGTCAGGAACTCGTTGGCGTACTTCAACGCCGTCTGGTAGTCGCCGGTCCCCAGCGCGGCAAAACCGGCCATGTACAACGCCTGCGGGCAGATCGGCTCCTTCGGATACTTGGCGGCCACCGCGGCGAATAGCGCGATCGACTCGCCCCGGCGCTTGGCGATTTCATACATCGCGTCGGCCTGATCCATAAGCAACTGGGCCGCAAACGGACTCTTGCCGGCGGCCGGAAGCACCTTCTCGACCACCGCCAGGGCGTCGGCCGGTTTGTTTTCCTTGAGCAGGCTTCGGGCGATCCAATGTGCGGCCTCGGGAGCCGAATCGCCGCCCAAGGCAAGCGACTTCTCCAACAGGGCCCGGGCCTTGGCGAAATCGCCCGCCAGATAGTAGCACTTCCCGCCGGCCAGGTTTGCCAGACCGACGTGCTGCGATTTGGGGAACTTCTCCGGCAGCGAGGCGTACAGCGCGGCGGCCTCGGCGTACTGGTTCAATTTGGCCAGCGAGGCCGCCTGCCGGACCGTCGCATGATCGGCCAGCGCGAACCCCTTGGCGGTCGCGGCGGCGGCAAAGCGCTCGGCAGCCGCCTTGTACTGCTTCCGTGCAAATAGCGTCTCGCCTTCCCGCATTCGCACTTCGGTCGCCAACTTATTCTTGGGGAACTGCTTGAGAAACGCTTCGTAGGCCTTTCCCGCCGCATCCTGCCGGCCCAACTCCCCGTTGGTGACGCCCAAGGCGTACAGGGCATCGGCCAGCAGTTCGTGCTTGGGCGACTTCTCGATCAGTTCCGCGTACAGCTTGGCGGCTTCCTCTTTCTTACCCCGGGCGTAGAGGCACTCGCCCCGATAGAAGGTTGCCTGACCGACGTACTTGCCCTTGGGGAATTTGGCCAGTTGGGTTTTGAAGGTCTCGGCCGCCTTGTCGTACATCTCGGGCTTGCCGCCCCGGGCGATACTGTATTGGGTTACGCCCAGGTAAAGGTAGCTGGCCTCGAGCATCTCGAACTTGGGGTAGGGCTCGATGACCGTCTGGAACGACTGCATCGCCAGGTCCAGCTTGTTGCTCTTCAGGTAGCAGATTCCCAGGTAATGAAACGCCCGATCGAGGCGAGAGTCCTTCTGAAAGCTGTCGATGAACTTCGACCACTCTTCGGCGGCCAGGTCGTAGACGCCCCGGTTCTGCAGGGCCACGGCCGCGGCGTACTGCCGCGTGCCGGCTTGGGTGTTCGCAGTGCCGGTCTTCGCAGCGTTGGTCTTTGCAGTGTCGGTCTTCTGTTGAGCGCACACCGGCGCGGCGACGCCGATCAGGATGAGCACAACAAGCACGCAGCCCGGTTGGGCCAGTGGAAGGAATCTCATTATGTTACCTCTTCGACTGCCAGCACACGGAGCCGCGGTGTCCTCACCGCGGTTGAGTCGCGTGACCCGCCCTGGGGACAGGGCGGCTCGGAAGGACAGGGCAACTCGGCAAAGGACGGCTCGGTACAGGCGGGTCTGTTCACTACTTCACGCACAGCTACATCTATTATTCCACGCATCCGGTCGATTTGCCAGCAGGAAGCCGACTCATGCGCGGGAATTTCGGTTATCGCACCGTTTGCTACCTATTCTGGCCCGTTTTGTAACCCCCGGCCTGCACGCAGGGCCGGGGGCCAGATATTTACATATAAAGCCGCAACAACCGTTGGTCGCGATTGGTGAAACCCTATCATTGGGCTGCATGATCGCGTATACTCGGCATGGCCATGAAACATTGCCTTGTTACCGGCGGAGCGGGCTTTATCGGCAGTCATCTGGGCGAGGCGTTGTTGGCGCGTGGCGATCGGGTGGCCGTGGTCGACGACGAATCGACCGGCACTGTCGATAATCTGGCCGACGTGCTGGATGACCCCAATCTCAGCTACACCAAAGGCTCGGTTGCCGATCGGCCGTTGGTCGGCCGGCTGGTGGCTGAAGCGGATGAGGTTTATCACCTGGCGGCGGCCGTGGGCGTCCAACTCATCGCCAACAGCCCGATCCACACCATCGAGACAAACATTTTCCCAACCGAGTTGCTGCTGGAAGAACTCGGGCGGCTCCAGCAGCAAGGCCGACCCGTAAAACTCTTTCTGGCCAGCACCAGCGAGGTCTACGGCAAGAACCCCAAGCCGCGGTGGACCGAGGAGGACGACCTGGTATTCGGCCCGACCGTTCGGGCGAGGTGGTCCTACGGCACGTCGAAGGCGATTGACGAGTTCCTGGCGCTGGCCTACTGGCGCGAGCGGCAATTGCCCGTGGTAATAGGCCGGCTGTTTAACGTGGTCGGACCGCGTCAGACGGGCGCCTACGGGATGGTGCTGCCGCGGCTGGTCGACCGGGCGCTTGCCGGGCTGCCGCCGGTTGTACATGACGACGGACGGCAGGTCCGCTGCTTCGCCCACGTGGCCGACGTGATCCGCTGGATCATCGGTCTGATGGAAACGCCTGCCGCGGTCGGTCGCGTGTTCAACATCGGCAGCGACCGGCCGATAAGCATCCTGGAACTCGCCCGCCGGGTAGTTGCCGCGGTTGACTCGTCGCTTGAGATCGAGTTCGAGAGCTATGCCGACGCCTACGACAGCGATTTCGAGGACTGCCGCCGCCGAGTTCCCGACCTTACCCGGCTGCGCGACACGGTCGAGTTGCCGCCCCGCTACGATCTCGACCAGATTATCGGCGAAGTGATCGCCTGGAAGCGTGGCCCGATCGAGTGAAAACGCCGCTTGCGGCTTCGCAAGGAACGTTGGCAGGGAACCTTGCATCACCCGACGGAACCGTTACACTAAATTGTCTTTCCCATATTTCCGAGGAGAACCGATGAGCGGACCGATCAGCCGAGTTGTATTTGGAATTCTTCTGGGTCTTTTTCTGGCAGTGGGCGGCCATAACGGGGCCGCGGCCGAGGAGCCGAACACACTGACGGCGGCGGAACTGGCCGACGGCTGGATTCTGCTGTTCGACGGCGAGACGCTGTTCGGTTGGCGCCCGGCCAGCGAGGCCAATTGGAAGGTATCCGGCGGCGTGATTTCGGCCAGCCAGGGCGAGCGGGGACTGCTGCGAACCAGCAGCCAGTTCGGCAACTATGTCTTGAAGGTCGATTTCCGCAGTGTCGATTTACGCGCTGCCAAGGGGACCAACAGCGGCGTCTTCCTGCGGACCAGCCCAAAGCCCACCGACGTCGAGCACAAATGCTACGAGTTGAATATCGCCGACGCGGCCGACAATGAATATCCCACCGGCAGCTTCGTCAAGCGGAAGCGGTGCAAGGGCGGACACGACAGCACCGACTGGCAGACGTTCGAGGTGACGGCCGACGGGCACAACTTCACCGTCAAGCTGGACGGCCAGGTAGTGCTCGATTACCTCGACCCCAAACCGCTGGGACGCGGGTTCATCGGCCTGCAATTCAACACGGGCAAGATCGAGTTCCGCAACATCAAGCTCAAGCCGCTGGGCATGAAGAGCATCTTCAACGGCAAGGACCTCGCCGGCTGGAAAACCTATCCCGACATGAAAAGCGTCTTCAGTGTTACGCCCGAAGGATACCTCAACGTCAAAGGCGGAAAGGGCCAACTCGAAACCGAAGGCCGTTATGGCGATTTCACCCTGCAACTCGAGGTGATCGTGAACGGTTTGGACATAAACTCGGGTATTTTCTTCCGCTGTATTCCGGGCGACGTGATGATGGGTTACGAAAGCCAGATTCACAACGGCTACCGAGACAGCAACCGCACGCTACCCACCGACTGCGGCACGGGTGGCATCTTCCGCCGCCAGGAGGCCCGAAAAATCGTCGCCAACGACCAGGAGTGGTTTTCGAAGACGATCCACGCCGACGGTTCCCACATGGCCGTCTGGGTGAACGGCTACCAGGTGAGCGATTGGACCGACCGCCGCAAGCCAAACGAGAACCCGCGCCGCGGCCTGCGCCTGGAGCCCGGCACAATCATCATCCAGGGGCACGACCCGACAACCGATTTCTCCTTCCGCAACCTGCGAATCGGCGAGATACCGAAGCGGTAATCGTTCACGGCGACCAGGCGGGTGCGTCTTCCAGGCCTTCGCCTGCCTTGGTCTCGAGCGAAATCCGCTGACCGTCGTCGAAAGTGACTTCCAGTGTGGTTAGTCCCCACTGGCCGTCGATGCGGCGGGCCTGGGTGCGGACGCGGCCTTTGCCCTGGGGCCCCAGCACCTCGAAGTTCAAGTTGGCCTCACCCCGATCGCCTTCGGTAAAAACATCTCCACCCACTCGCCAGGTGTCGTCGATCGGCTTGCCCAGCCGCTGGATGACCTTCGGGTCGCTCTGCACTTGCTCGAGTGCCATCCGGTACGGTTCGCTCGATTTCTGCGAGCCGATCAACTCCTGGTAGACGAGCATACCGCCCAGCAGTATCACCAGCAACAAGACGACCGGCACGAGCACCTTCCAGTTTCGCAAGCAACAGCCGCACATCGGCCCGCCGCAGGCGGCATCCTGGTCGACGTTTTTCACGTCCGTGTTCACCTCCATGGCAACTTCTCCTATTCAATTGAGAGGGTTCAGTTCAGGAATCTCAGTAGTTCCAAATTCTCCTATTTAGCCCGCCGTGAATACACGGCGGGCAAACGTGGCGGGCGTTTTCCGCTAGCCCCGGGTGTATTCACCCGGGGCTAAATGCGGAATATTGTGGGAATCGATGCTAAATTTGGAACTACTGAATCTTATTGTTTGACTCCGTAACTGACCACTAACCACTGACCACTATTGTCCTTTCCCCACTTTCCAACGGAGATAGGCGTCCAGAAACCCCTGGATATTGCCGGCGAGCACGCTGTTGAAGTTGCCTAGCAGGTATCCGGGGCGGGCGGCTTTTACGCGCGGGTCGGGAGGGAGGAAGTAGCTGCGAATTTGCGAGCCGAAGCCGACTTT
>JAUWJC010000046.1 GCA_030607895.1 Pirellulales bacterium | reverse complement strand
GCGCGAATCTCTGGGGCTCCGGCCCCGACGGTACGGTCGACGTGAACCGGTTCGCCGAGGGCGTCAGCGTGGGCGGCGCCTATCAACTGATAGGCAACGTCTGGGAGTGGACCGCCAGCAACTTCCAACTGGGAGGCCCTGGTGCGGATGAGCTTGTTCCGGGGGCAGCGCGCGATAACACGTTAAAGAGCATTCGCGGCGCGGCGTTCGATACTTACTTCGACAACCAGGCCACTTGCCAATTTCAGTCGGGCGAGAGGATGACGGCGCGAAAGCACAACATAGGCTTCCGCCTTGCCGTGGGCGTTTGTGACTTAATGCTGGGGCATCCCGTCCACTCGCCGGCCGAAGCGGCCACCGGCGAGTCGGCACCGATAGCCGAAGAGGTGCAGACTTGACGAAATCCACGATTCAACCCCTGGAGTCGTATCGACTGGCCCAATATGCCGTGCCGATCCCGTGTTACATTTGCGGGGCCGACAACACCTACGATGCCGAGTTCTGCACGCATTGCCAGGCCCCAATGGCACTGGCGCACCAGGCCAACAGCCAAAAGATACGTCCGCACATGATGGCGGCGGTTGGGACCAGTGCGGTGGGAAAGACGGTCTACCTGGGTATGTTGATCGACATGCTGTCGCGGCAGTCAAAGGGCTCGCAACTACTGGCTCGGGGCGCCTTCTCGATTACGCTTCAGCAAACCGGGAGGGCCGCGCTGGCCCGATGCGAGTTTCCCGACAAAACCCCCAGCGAGCCGGACCGTTGGAACTGGGTCCACTGCCAGATCCATCGCCAGATTCCTCGACAGAGACGACGACACCCGATGGAACTGATTATGCCCGACATGGCCGGCGACGCCGTGCTGGACGAAATCGATCACCCGCACACCTACCGGCTGATCCGGGCTTTCCTGACGAAGTGTTCTGGCGCGATGGTGTTCGTCGACGCGGTGGAATTGCAGCGGGGTGATCGGGATCAAGACTACTTCGCGATGAAGCTGTTGAGCTACCTGGCCGAGTTGGACGGTGTCACGGCGAGCGGTTGGTGCAAGCGGCCGGTGGCCCTGATCTTCACCAAGACCGACCAATGCGACGAGTGCCGCTTCGATCCGGCCGCCTTTGCCAAGGCCCACGCGTCCGGGTTGTGGCAGCAGTGCCGGGAGCGATTTCGCTCGCACCGGTTTTTTGCCACCGCGGTGGCAGGCGCCTGCGTTTCGTGCGAGAGCCGGCTCGATGGTCGAAGGTATTTGCCGCCGCGAATCGAGCCGCATGGAATTGTCGAACCGTTCGAGTGGTTGCTGGGGCAAATCAAGGAGTAACGAACCTAACGCGGACGAACCGGAACCATTAGGCCGCTTGCGGCTTCGCACGCCTTTGGTGTCGATGGCATGGCGGTGCGAAGCCGCAAGCGGCAAGCTAAATTCCGGGCCGACACGGCCCGGCTCTGCCCATCAGAATAAGCTAGAGTATATTGCCCGGAACTGACAACTGACCACCAACCAATTCCTTTTCGACAGCCATGGCGTTGATTGAACAAGCAATCTTCACATCGGCCAGGACCGATCGGTCGGCCGGATATCGACTGGTTGCCAGAAGCCCCGGGATTTGTGAGGCGGACGCTCGAGAGTTGACCATCTGGGGACCGTCGCACGACTCGTTGCTGGCTGCCGGTTCGGAGGCGTCTAGTCTCAATTTCCATCCGCTACCCAGCGGGGCCTTCTGTGTTTCGCGTACTACCCGGGCCGGCTGGGAGTATAGCGACCGCGCAGCCAGCCGCGTCTATACCCAGTGTTTGGTCGTACCGGCCGACGCGTTCGCGGCCTTTGCCAACAACCCGT
The DNA here is from genome assembly GCA_030607895.1 of Pirellulales bacterium. Lineage (GTDB taxonomy): Bacteria > Planctomycetota > Planctomycetia > Pirellulales > Thermoguttaceae > JAUWJC01. The sequence continues at coordinate 11,636 of JAUWJC010000046.1, read as the reverse complement.
TTGCAGTTCTCCGGGCGGCACTAGCCCACGGAGACCTGGTGGTGCATACGCAGATTCCCGGACAATTGGAGCCGTTGCGGTTGTCCGCTCGGGCAGCAACGGTCGATTCGCGCCTTCTGAACCGGCTGTCGACCGACCCGGGTGTCGATTGGCTGGCCACGCTGGTCCAGGCGGCGCTCTGCTCGCCTTGCCTGGCAGTGGCCGAGGCACGCAACATCGAGTACCTGATCGCGGGACTGATGAACTGCCTGCCGCCGGAGTGCCGAACGGAATTCTCGTTTTCGACGCACCTGAGGCGTTCCGTGCGCCGGCCGTTTCGGATCATGGCCGTCTCGGACGACCCATCCGAATGGCACCGGTTGAAGCGGCAGTGCAACGCCACGGTGCTGGTACTCTCCGAAGCGCCGCCGGGGGAGTTCGCCCCAATTGACGGTGGGGCCCAGTTTATTCGCCGGGTGATGGAGTCGGGCCGGACTTCGCTTCTGGCTACCCAGTTCTCGAAGCGGCGATTCAAGCTGACCACCGAGGACCTGCCCGCACTCGGTCTGCAGTTGCTCGAAGCGCTCGACTTCTCGTCGCTTCCCGCCGATCCACCCTCCGGCAAGACGGCGGAGGAAGCTTCGGCCGCGGGCGATTGGTACGACGGTTTGCAGCGAGCGGATGCAGCTCATCGACATTTTCAGAGCACTACCGCGCCCGTCGCCAAGCGGACCGGCAGCCCGCCCGGACCTTCAAGGAGCTTGGCCCTTGATTGCCCCGACGCGCTCGAAAAACTGGAACTGCTCGACGATCTGGTCTTCGAGGCCATTGCCGGCAAGCAGACCGCGTTGGAACAACTCAAGGCGTATTGGCCGGAAGTGTGTGCTAGACTGGGCGATAGATTGCTCGCCGAATCGCGCGAGCAGTATTTGCGCCACGCATTGTCGATTTGGGAAAGCTCCGTCGAGCCGGACGGCGTCCGGGAGCCGTCCCACGCCGTACAGGCTCTCGACGTTCTGTGCGTCTTGTTCGACGAAGCGTAAACAAGCGCAGTGGCGTTCCGCAAACAAGCGCAGGACGAAGGTCAATCGGTGACTTTCGAGACTACGTCGTGTTCCCGGGCGTGTTCGGGAACCTTCAGCCCGACGTTCTGGCCGACGCCGGCTTCTTCGACCGACTTGCCGTCGATCTCGATCGAGTCGACCGTCAGCGCGAAGTCGCTGGTGTGTCCCTTGATGCGGATCGTATCGCCCACGGCCAGGGTGCCGTTGGTGATTTCGATCGCCGCGACGCCGATCTTGCCAAAATAATGAGTAATCTTGCCGATCTGTTCTTCGGCCATCTTTACACCTTCCTTTCCGCCGGCCGGGGCCGCCAGTACGTGACCGCCGCCGAGGCTTACCCACACCCCGCAGTCACAACGAACCCCGTGTCCGAACTGGAACAACGTGACATCGAAACCCGCACCGCATCGCGGGCAAGTAATGGCCATTTGACGAACTCCGTCCCCCCATTATAGCCGCTTGCCGCTTTAGAGCAACCGGTTATTGTCCGGCCGAAAAAGGGACCAGGTTTAATTTGTGCGAAGCACCCTTCGGGCCGTTCCGGCAAATTAAACCTGGTCCTTTTTCGGTCTGTCACCCGGCGCTTGACGGCCCACCACGGGCATGGGAAAATACTGGGTTTCGTGCAATCCAAGACAGAGCCCTCAAAGGAGAAGCCATGTTCAACGGCATTTTTCGCGTTCCGCAGCCCGTCAACGAACCTGTATTGAACTATGCGCCCGGCAGCCCCGAACGTACGCAGGTAAAGGTCACACTCGACGAGATGCTCGGCCAAAAGGTCGACGTACCGATGATCATTGGCGGCGAGGAGATACGAGGCGGCGAGTTGGCCGACATTATCTGCCCGCACGACTACCAGCACAAATTGGGCCAGTTCCATCAGGGAAACGCGCTGTATGTCGAGAAGGCCATCCAGGCGGCAAACGACGCCAAGGACGAGTGGGGCCGGATGCCCTGGGACTCGCGTGCCATCGTGTTTCTCAAGGCGGCCGAGCTTCTGGCGGGCAAGTATCGCCAGACGGTCAACGCGGCCACCATGCTCAACATGAGCAAGACCCCGCACCAGGCCGAGATAGATGCGGCCTGCGAGTTGATCGACTTCTGGCGGTTCAATCCGCACTTCATGCAGATCGTTTACGGCGACCAGCCGCTTTCCGCACCCGGGGTGCTCAACTACATGGAGCACCGCCCGCTGGACGGCTTCGTGCTGGCGATTACTCCGTTCAATTTTACTTCGATAGCCGGGAACCTACCCACCGCGCCGGCGTTGATGGGTAACACGGTAGTATGGAAGCCGGCCTCGACCGCCGTGTTGCCGGCCTATTTCCTTATGCAGGTGCTCACCGAGGCGGGGCTGCCGCCGGGGGTTATCAACATGGTACCCGGCCCGGGCCCCATCATCGGCCCGCCCGCGCTTAATAACGTCGGACTAGGCGGAATCCACTTCACCGGAAGCACCAAGGTCTTCTCCACCATCTGGCTGGAAGTAGGGTCCGACATACGCAAGTACGTCGCCTATCCCCGTATCGTCGGCGAGACGGGCGGAAAGGACTTCATCTTCGCACACGCCAGTGCCGACACCGATGTGCTGGCCACCGCACTGCTTCGAGGAGCGTTCGAGTATCAGGGGCAGAAGTGCTCGGCCGCCAGCCGGGCCTACATACCCGACTCCATCTGGCCGGCCGTCAAGGAAAAACTGTTGGGGCAAATCGCCGAGTTGAAAATGGGCGACGTGACCGACTTCGGAAACTTCATGGGCGCCGTGATCGACAAGAACGCCTTCTCCACCATCAGCGGCTATATCGACTTCGCCAAGAGCAGCCCGGACTTGGAAGTCCTCATCGGCGGCGGATGTGACGATTCAACCGGATACTTCATCGAGCCGACCGTCCTGCTGAGTAAAGACCCGCAATCCAAGCCCATGGTCGAGGAAATCTTCGGACCCGTGCTCACAATCTACGTCTACCCGGAAAACGAGTACGAAGAAACCCTCGCGCTTTGCGACCGCACTTCGCCCTACGCCCTGACCGGCGCCATCTTTGCCCTGGACCGCAGCGCCATCGTCAAGGCGATGAACACACTACGCCATGCGGCCGGCAACTTCTACATCAACGACAAGCCCACCGGTGCGGTCGTCGGCCAGCAGCCGTTCGGCGGTTCGCGGGCGTCGGGCACCAACGACAAGGCGGGAAGCTGGCTTAACCTGGAACGCTGGGTCACGCCGCGGACTATCAAGGAAACCTTCCTGCCGCCCAACGACTACCGCTATCCCTACATGGCCGAGGAGTGATGAACGCCAAAGACCGGGTACACGCGGCCTTGCGGCGGGAACCGGTCGATCGGGTGCCCGTCTTCATGTGGTTCCATCCCGGCACCACCTGCCGACTGGCTAAACTGCTGGAGGTCGCTGCGGAGCACGTCGGCACGGTCATGGGCAACGACGTTTGCATGACCTGGATTAACAACAACCATGCCATGGAGGGAATCGTCCACGAGCGCGACGGTCAGTCGCACGTCGACTTCTGGGGAATCAAGTGGGTCAAGGAAGGGCCCTACAACCAGGTCGCCCGCTTCCCGCTGGCCGGGGCCTCGCCGGAAGAGCTTCTCGCCTACGAGTTCCCGGCCGAGCACATGGAGGAACTTCTTGCGCTGATGAAGCCCGTGGCGGCTCGAGCCGACGAGTACTTCATCGGCTGCGACATCTCGCCCAATGTGTTCGAGATGTACTGGCGGCTTCGCAGCATGGAGCAGGCCATGCTCGACATGGCGGCCAACCCGGATCTGGCCTTCGAGATGCTCGGCCGCTGCGGCCGGTTCGCGCTGATGCTGGGCGAAGCCGCCTGCCAGCGGTTCCCTCTCGACTGGCTCTGGTCGGGCGACGACGTGGCCAGCCAGCGGTCGATGCTGATGAGCCCCGACTGCTGGCGTCGGTTGGTCAAGCCGCACCTGGCCAAGGCGTTCGAGTTGGCTAAATCCAACGGCGTTTGGGCCGCGTACCATTGCTGCGGGGCTCTGCGGCCGATCGTCGGCGACCTGGTCGAGATGGGGCTCGACGTGCTCAACCCGATCCAGTGCAACTGCCCCGGCATGGACCCGCTGGAACTCAAACGCGAGTTTGGCCGGGAGCTGTCATTCATGGGCGGGGTCGACACACAAGAGATCCTACCCAACGGCACCGTGGACGAAGTGCGCCGCGCCACCCGACGCCTGATCGACGGCATGACCGCCGATGGGGGCGGCTACATCCTGGCCGCCTCGCACACCGTTCCGCCCGAAACGCCCGACGAAAACATCTTCGCCATGTACGCCGAGGCCGGTATAACCCGCCAAGAAATCTTCGACCACGCCGCCACGCTTCGCGCCACCCTGCGAAATAATCAGTAGCGATATAAAGCCGCGACCGGTGGTCGCGCTGAAAGTTTCGGAAAACCGCGTGTTTTTTGGTAACCGTTCACGGGCACGATGGAATTGGGCCACGGATGAAACACGGATCAAACACGGATAGACAAGTTATAGGGTCTTAATCTACCACGAAGAACACGAAGTACACGAAGAAAAGGAAGGAGTAGACACCGAGAAAACACGGTTTATCGACTAGATATTTCCTTGCTTCGTGTTCTTCGTGGTTTTCTGAAGGACCGGCTCTTTGGTCCGTGTTTGATCCGTGGCCGAGATAATCCCGTGAACGATTACGTATTCCTTTTGGAGGACCCTGGCGATGAGACGAGTTAGGTTTATGGCAACTTGTGTTTGTTGTGCTTTTCTATTGTTGCTTTCCGGCTCCCGGGCCGGCAACAGCAAGGCGGCCGATGACCTTAAGACCGGGTTGGTCGGATACTGGAAGCTTGCCGGCGACTGCAAGGACTATTCGGGCCAGGGGAACCACGGTGTCAATCATGTGGTTGAATTCGCAGCCAAGGGCCCTGATGGCTCGACGGGCGGGGTTGCTCAATTCAACGGCCGGAGCAACTTTATCGAAGTGCCCCACAATGATTCGCTTTCCTTAGGCACGAGCGACTTTTCCATGACTGTATGGGTCAAATGCGACGAGAGCGGAACGGATACCATCGGCGATATCGTCAGCAAGTACGACGTGTCGAAAAGGAAGGGACTCAACTTTCAGGTCCTGGATAACCAGTTTCGGCAGCCGGCCAATCGGCGAAATGTGTTGTTCGGTATCGACAACGCCAAGACGAGTTCATGGACCGACTGCGGCAATACAGCGGCACCAAAAAGTGTGGGCACGTTCAGTCTTTGTGTCCACAAAGGCAAGCTCTATTCCGGATCCTACACGCGAAACAACGGCGCACGTTCGGATCTGAATCCTCAAGGAGGACACGTCTACCGCTACGAAGGTGGAACGAGATGGGCGGACTGTGGCCGATTGGGCAAGAGCAGCAACGTGCTGACATTGGCCAGCTACAAGGGACACCTTTATGGCGGAGTGGCTTTTGACGCGGTTGAGAATGGGTCTGCCGCTAAGGTGTATCGGTATGAAGAAGACAGCGGCAGATGGATCGATTGCGGGCAGGTGGGGAATAGTCTACGAGTCGAATGCATGGCTGTTTTCGGAGGTAGACTTTATGCTGGCACGTTCGGAGCCCATTTCTTAGGGGATAAGTACAGCGTATATCGCTATGAGGGAGGAGAGAAGTGGAGCCCTTTTCTCCCTACATCTTGGACAGGAAACTGGCCTGACAAGGGAGGTCATCCAATGGTCGTTAGTCTCGGCGTGTACAACGACATGTTGTTTGCGGCATCAACCCCAATATCGCGATATGAGAACGGAAAATGGCTCAGTTGCGGACTTGCCGATGTGAATAACTGCAACCAGAAGTGGGGCTGGGCAATCTATCGTGGGAATCTCTATCTGGGGACATATGACAAAGGTTACGTCTACCGCTGGAAAGGTGGCGAGCAGTGGGCCGATTGTGGTCGCTTAACCGAGGAGAAGAATACGGAAGTAATGGCTCTGTCGGTCTACAACGGGGGGCTCTACGGTTCGGTGTACCACACTGGAGAGGTGTTTCGTTACGAAGGTGACACAAAATGGACAAATCTCGGCCAATTGGGCAAACGGGGGAAAAGGACCAAGGTTGGTACTGTAACGGGAGAACTGCCACCAATATGGAGCAGATGCTACGGAGGCCGACCCGGCGCTTCACGCATCCCCGCCTTGGCCGTGTATCAGGGAAAACTATTTGCCGGAGTATGGAACTGGGAGTTCGACTTGCCAGGCCATGTTTTCAGCATCGAAGCCGGCAAGAGCGTGACGTACGATCACGAATTGGGTGCCGGATGGAAGCATCTGGCGGCCGTCAAAGAAGCAAACATGCTCAAGCTGTTTGTGGATGGCCAGCTCATCGCATCCTCGACAACCTTCAATCCCGACGATTTCGATATTTCAAACAACGAGACGTTGAAGATCGGTTTCGGTACACATGACTACTTCAACGGGAAAATGGCCCAGGTCCGCATGTATGACCGGGCGTTGGCAGACAAGGAAATCGGGAGACTATATCAGCACAAATAATAGAGTCACAGAACCCCTTGTCCGCGAATAATTAAGCCGCAAGACCCGTTACTCCAAGGAGACCACGATGTCATCAAGAAGCGATTGGAAAATACTTGTTGCCGGCTTGTGTCTGCTGGCTTGTGCTTGCAACGTACATGCCAGCCAATTGGCTATCGTTATTGCCGATGAGGCCGGCGAAGTCGAACGCTTTGCGGCCGAAGAACTGCAGCGTTATCTCAAGAAGATCACCGGTGAAGACGTTTCGGTCGGCACGCAATCTCCCCAAGGCGCGCAGGCATTGCTTGTCGGGAGTTTGAGTGCCTCCGAAAAGGAGGGCCTCGGCGAGGAGGGATACGTGCTGCGCTCGACGGATCGTGGCCTGATATTGGCCGGCAGTGGTCGTCGAGGGACGCCGTATGCCGTGTACGATTTTCTGGAGCGACTGGGTTGCCGGTGGTATTACCCCGACCCAGAAGACGAGATCGTGCCGCGATTGGCCATGGAAGCGGTTCTCAGCGTTGCAGGCTCGAACCTGGATGTTACGGAAAAGCCCGACTTCTCGGTCAGGATGTATCGGTTTCTGAACTACCTTGTGGGGCCGTGTGGCACGCCCGGTTCAGATGCCATTATGAAAAGGAGTGTCCCCAACATCATCGACTGGCTCGCGAAGAACCGGATGAACATCTTCTCCCATGGCCTCGATGATGACCCAGCCGATGGCTCTGATAATCGCATGGATTGCAGCGACCGATTGAAGCAGCAGAAGGACTTGTTGCCCGAAATGCGGAAGCGAGGCCTTGTTTTCGGCGTGGGGGGGCACTGCTCGTTCTTGTTCATGTCGGACGAGCAATTGAAGAAGCATCCTGAGTGGATCGCGAAGATCAATGGGAAGCCGAGAGTTGGCGATTTCGCGATGTTCTGCACGCGGAACGAGGAGGCGGTGCGATATTATCTTGACAACCTCATTTCGTTCATTAAGGAGAATCCGGCAATCGAATACTTTGCGCTGTGGCCGAAAGATGGTTCCATCTGGTGTGAGTGTGAACGATGCAAAGACACCTCACCGTCGGATCGATGCGCGGAGTTGGCCAATCGCATTTACACGGAAATCAAGAAGTCAGTGCCGCACGCTCAAGTAACGTATTTCGCCTACGGCGGACATTCGAATCCACCCAAAACGCTACGCCTCATAGACGGTCTGACCGTCACTCTTTGTACGCACAGCCGTGACATGGCGGTTCCGTTTTCCGACGATCGAACAAGCCTAGGCCATCGTAACCGGTTCACCAAGTGGCGCGAGATGACCCGGCAAACCGGTGGCACATTTGTTTTTCACGGCAAATACGCGCGAGAATGGGGTCTTGTCGGCTTTCATCCCCTGCCACTATCCATTCTTCAGGAAGATTGCCGCTGGTTTCGTCAGAATGGCTTGGATGGCTTCGAGTTGCCCATAGGTCATATGGGGCGACGCACGAAAAGCTTCAATTTGTATGTGCTCGCCAAGCTCATGTGGAACGCCGATGCTGACGTGAAGGGGATTATCGATGACTATTTCAATCGATGTTACGGCGAAGCCGCCAACCGCATGAGACAAGCATACGAAGAAGTCGAACTGGCGCAGCCAGATCTGCGATACTGGTATTATAGCTTTCCAATCAAAATAGCGGGTATGCCAATTGGGGGAGATTATACTCCGGAAATGATGGACTACGTGGCGAATGCTACAAAACATCTGTCCAAAGCCGAGGCTTGCGTGAAGCGGCAGATGCTCATGGTTGATAATAGCAAAGCGGTTCACGATCGGATGAGACGTTTCCGGGATTCGGTCACCTACACATTACTTGGGTGGGAAGGGTTCAGTGACTTCATCGAGATTGCACAACGCCTGTCCAATGCCACTACGGCCAGCGATCTCGACGAGAATGCAAAACAACTCGAAGCAGCTCGCCATTTCCTGCAGATCGCGCAAACGAAGAACCAGTATCGGCAGGGTCTCATCGGCAACCATCCCACCGGTTCCGGTCTCTTTTGGGACCTTTCCGCATCCGACGGGAAACCGATATTTCTGTCCAGCGATTCGCAACTGCAGGGTTACGTGAAACTGGTCAATGAACACTTAACCTCGCGTCCAGAGAAAGTCTGGCAGATCGGCTTCTTCGATAACAGCTCGGCTGAATTTGGATCGTATCGTAACAAGCCCAGCTTGGTACGATACGAGGTTGGCACAAACTGGCGTGATCTAAAAAAGTGGCCAGATTGTTCGGACAGGCATATGCCCTCTGCCCAAAAACACGCCTGCGAAATTGAACTTGTATTCGACGCCGACGCCGGCCAATACACTTTCACAGTGGGGCAAGTGAGCAGAGGCTCGGCCGATTCGTTCGAAGTTCAGGTGGATGGCCAAAAAGTCGGCGCCATCGCCACGGTCTTTTCCGTATATAAGCCCGTTGCCCAGCCGAAGATCGATTTCGTCCTGAAGCAAGACGGCAAGCACGCGCTAACATTGGGTAGCTACAAAGGAGGCAGAGGCTACAGTTTCGATGCTCTGAAGCTGGAAAAGTCCAGACAGGGCGGCAAGTAGTGTTCATCGAGGCAAGGGAACGCATGACAAGCAGAGAGGGCCATTGCTGCATTGCAGGCCCCACGGAAGGAGGCAGGTCCACGTTTTCGGGTTGGAGTGTGCTTGCAAAACACGCCCTACTATACTCGGCACGGCCGAAGAATGAGGTTTTGTAGCACAGGCTTCTAGCCTGTGAATCACGACACAGGCTAGAAGCCTGTGCTACGTCAAAAACCGCAATTCTTGACCTTGCGGAGTATAGCCGAAAAATGGACCAGTCCCCGACTGGTCCGTGAACGGCTACAAATGAGGTATATCTCGATTCCTTCAAACAACATTCAACAAGCCGATGACCCAGCCAGAGCAGAATCCATCGCCCGATAGGGAGTGTCCGGCGTACCGGTCGGGCGAGCCGGTGGCGTTGTTCATCCCTTGCTACATCGACCAGTTCTTTCCGCAAGTTGCCGAAGACACGGCCAAACTGCTGACCAGGCTGGGTGTGCCGGCCGTCTTCCCCGACGAGCAAACCTGCTGCGGGCAGCCGGCGTTCAACTCGGGTTACTGGGATGAAGCTCGCAAGGTGATCCACCATTTCTGCGACGTCTTCAGCCGGTACAAGTGGATCGTCTCGCCGTCGGGGTCTTGCACGGCCATGGCCAGGGTGTTTTTTGGGCACGTCGATCCGGACGACCACATAGTGGATACCGGCCAGCGAGTGTTCGAGCTAACCGAGTTCTTGGTGGAAGTGCTGGGGATAACCGACACGGGCGCCCGCTTCCCGCACAAGGTAACCATGCACATCGGTTGCCACACGCGACGCGAGTTGGGTGTTGCCGATCAGCCGCTTGCGTTGTTGAAGAGCGTCCGCGACCTGGAGTACCGCGAACTGCCCGACATGGAAGACTGCTGCGGTTTTGGCGGCACGTTCAGCGTGAAGATGCCAGAGGTTTCGCTTTCCATGGGCCGGACCAAGGCGGAAAATATCCTCAAGAGCGGCGCCGACGTGGTCGTTTCACCCGATAGCAGTTGCCTGATGCACATCGACGGCATCCTCCGGCGCGATCCGGCCATGCGGCACATCCGGATCATGCACATGGCCGAACTACTGGTTGCCCAAGAGTAGTCCGGGCAATTCGAGCGTGTGATTATTTATTGGCTTGGCAAGGTTTTGGACAAGATGAACAGGATTAACAAGATTGACGGGAGAAGACAGGATGAATGAGCATGTTTCATCGCGTGAAACCAAGGCCGCATCGACCCGGCGGCGTTTTCTCGGACAACTTGGCCAGGGCGCCGTCGCGGGAGGAGCGGCCGGGATTTTGCACGGCGCCGATTGTTCGACCGCTGCCGGTGCATCGAGCGACGGCAGGGTGAAGCGTCGCCGGCTGGGTACCACCAACTTGGAGGTGTCCGAGGTGGGCTTCGGCGGGCACAGTTGGTCCTATAAGCGAACTCCCGACGGCAGCGGCGGATACCGAAAACTGACCATAGACGAAGCCGTCGAGATGATCGACGCGGCAATGGACATGGGAGTGAACTTCTTCGATTCCTGCACGCCGCTGGACGAGTGCACCGTACCCGGCGAGGCACTCAAGCGACTCAAGCGGCGAGACGAGGCCGTGATCAGCGTCCGCCCCTCGCACAAGATGAAGGGCGTGGAAAACGACAAGAAGGAAGTCTATAAGTGGACGGAGGAGCGTCTCAAGGCCTGGCAGATCGACCACATCGATCTGCTGCTGCTCAGTAACGTCGCGGAGGTCACTCCACAGTCGGGTTACTGGGACATGAGCTATTCGATCGAGGCGCTGGACAAGCTAAAGCAGCAGGGGAAGATACGCTACACTGGTTTCGGCAGCCACTTCACGCCCAAATGGTTCTTCGTGGCCTTCCATAAGTTCGGCAAGTACTTCGACTGCTGCTCGATGCCCTACAACGTGCGGCATCGCGTGGCGGAGAAGGTCATGCCGGCGGCGAGAAAGGTGGGCCTGGGCGTGGTAACCATCAAACCTTTCGCCCGGGGGTCCCTGCTGAAAGGACGTGATCTGGAAGGCGCCGACGCGGACGTACCTCGCGACATGGTGGCCTTCGTGCTGAAGAACAAGGCGGTCGACGTCTGCCTCTGTGGCGTGCATTCCATGGCGCAGATGAAAACCGACTTCAGCGCGTCGTGGGCACAAATCTCGCAAAGCGGATACCAACGGCTCGAGCAGATTGCCGCCACGCCCGTCCCGCATGGAGAGCACTGCTGGCTCGAGGAAGGGTGGCGTTATGCATAGACCCTTCCGGGATGGGTCGGCGGTATTCGTTCGACTGAAGGCGGCCGGCGTCCTGGGACTGTGTTTAGTGCTGGTTGCGGCCTGCATGTCGTGCCGAAAGGATACGGCCGTATCGCCCAACACGACGGCCGCCTTGCCGCCTGCAACCGGCGATGACAATGTCAAGCCCAAGCCGCCCGTTGGCTCGGATGACCCCGTTGGCTCGGATGACCCCGTTGGCTCGGATGACACGGATCCGTTGG
>JAUWJC010000119.1 GCA_030607895.1 Pirellulales bacterium | reverse complement strand
TGCCGGGCCTATTACCGCCTTCGGCGGAAAGGACCGTAAACGGTCCTGTCCATGCCAAATCCACCGTGAGTTGCACGGCTGTAAAACCGTAAATACTCAGGACTTTGCACCCGGAAACGGAAGAGCCTAATATATTTGACACAAGGCGAGTTGAAATCAAGCTGGAATCAAGCTGGTCGCCCCGCACCATCCACCGTGTAAAATCAATCCCCCCCAGAAAATCGCTGGCAGAGCCAGGGGCTGAAGGACAGCCGTGTCCTTCAGTGTTAATGTGGCGAGAATACCATGGCGTGGTAAAATGCACAAGATAGAAAACTGCGGCTTGCAAGGGTTCCTGCCACGATCCGGCAACCGGGTACCCATGGCCGGCATAACCGGCAGTACTTACCAACTTTCCGGCCGTTACACCGGCCCCCACACCTTGTAAGGCAACCCGTTTTCTCCAAGAAAAGTGCAACCACTGAGCCGCCCTGTCCCCAGGGCGGTTATGGGAGTAGGCCCGATGTTGCAGTGGTCACCCGCGGCGACTGGCTCAGCCAGATTCGCCTTGCCCGGCACGAGAACGTCTGCACCGAGACGGGCGGAATCATCTGGCTGTTCCACGACGAGGGGTAACCATCCGGCAACTACGGCCGGTAGATGTATCGGCACTTGGGGTCCAGAAGGGGCGGCCGCTGGTCGAACATATCGGCCCGGGGGTTGGACTGCGCCTGGGCCTTTATCTTGGCCAAGATATCGGTCAGTTTCTTGAAATCGGGATCGTTCCGGTCGGCAAAGATGGGCTTTGAGCAACTCTCGTCGCCGCCGGCCGACCGCCCCAGCGGTGCCAACAGTGCGCGGGTCTTTTCGACCTCCGGCAATCGGATGCGGTAGAGCACCGACGGGTTTACCGACGAGCCGCTGGGCGGCGGACCGTGGCACGATTGGCAACGGCGGCCGTAAATCTCGTTCAACTCTTTACGGTGATGAAAGAATAATTCGCGGCCGCCGATGGTGCCGGGTTGGTTGAAGGTGTAGGTGCCGTAGTAGGGGCAATTGCAGTCGATCCAGGTAACCAGGCGGCGGAAATCCTCCGGCGGTATGTTCACGCGGTCCTCTTCCTTGTGCGTGGTCAGCAGAACTTCGATCACCTTGCTGGCATAAGACCCATAATATTTCGGCCCACGCGTTGGAAGGCTCTCGCAAGTGTAGTCGCTCACGTACTTGACGAGTTTCTTATTGGTAAGCGTTTCGTAGGCGACGTTGAAAAGATTCGTAAAGTCGGGTGAGAGGTCGACCTCGCCTTTCGGCTTCGGGCCGCCGTGGCACTTGATGCAGTGCTTGTTCAGTACCGGTTGGACATCGTTATAGAAATCCGGACCGTGAACACCGCCGTGCGGAGGTGGTGCAATGTCCGACGGCCCACGGTGAAAGGCGGCCGCGTCGAGGCTGATCGGCGCCGTGTGCTTTTGTTCGTGGCAGCCCACGCAGCCGAATTTTTCGCCGGGCGCCACGCTGGTGAAGCTCCGCATCCGCTGGATTTCCATGAAGTTCTCATCCAGCGCGGCAAAGTAAAGCGCCTTGCCCGCCGGCACGCGGAAATGGGCCGAGCCGTCCGGCTCGACGGGTACGGTGCCCCAGAGCCGCTTCAGCGCCAGGTGCCCCCGGTTGGAAATGACCGGGTACTGGATGGCGTAGCCCGGGCAATTCGCCGAAACCGGCTTGGGAATCTCCTCGACCACGCGCAGATACTTCACCTCGCCCCGCTCGATTCCTTCGAGTCCCTCATAGACGTTGGCAACATAGAAAACACCGGTCTGCTGCTTGCCCTGTTCCTCATCCTCCGGTCCGCGAGACACAACGACGGTTGGAACGCGTCGCGGCCGGACGGGAACCGGCTCGAAGGCGGCCAGGTCCGGGTCGCGGTAGATCAGGTCGCGGTTGTTCCAACGATCGAGCATGTAGAGCCCGTAACCAACCGGGTCCCGATCGTCCGGACCGTAGCAATAGGACGCGATGAAGTATTTCTCCGAGAGCGGGTATGCGTAGGTGTAATAGCCAACGTCTTTGCGCAGCCAGCCGAAATGGACGGCCGGCGGCAGCTCCGGAGTGATGTTTTCATAGATGGCCGGACTGGCATGGGTATCGGCCGGATGGACCAGCGCCACCGGCCCGCAAGCCAACGGCATGTGAGGCGCAAGAACACACACGAACAGCCGGCTGCCCGGCACGCGGAACGGCTCCCAGTAGGTCAGCGGCCCAAAATGGTTTCCCGCAATGTGGGTCATCCGCGTGCCGTCGGGATTGCCCGTCCAAAGGCTCTGCACGTTACCCAGGTGCTTGTCCACGTATTCCCAACGGGTGAATGTAACCTGGCCGTTGGGCATTACGCTCGGTTTGAAATCGTGAACCGTGTTGGGCGAAATGCAACGGATACCCGACCCGTCGCTGTTCATCGTGTACAACACCGATACCGTAAACGCATTGTGGCACAGCGTCACCCGGCGGCAGCGCGTCGAGACAAACATGATCTTCTTGCCGTCGGGCAGATAGCAGGGGTCCACGTCGTCGTACTCGCTGTCGGTCAGTCTGCGAAGCCCAGCGCCGTCGATCCCGATCTCGTGGATGTGGCACGGGCTGGGATGGTCGGCCTTGTAGGAGAAGAGCACCCGCCGGGCGTCGAACGACAGGTCCGGGTCGCGGTAGATCGCGTCGGTCTTCATTTGCTTGGTCAGATTCGTAATCTGGCCGTCCGGGCGAACGGGCGACAGCACGACTATGCCGCTGCCCTCCTTGTACCGCGTGCTGCCGTCGTAGTAGGTCGTGTAGATGTGCGACGTGCCGTAGGTAAGTCGCTTGGCCAGAAGCAGCTTGTCGAAGTCGATCAGCGGATTGCTCAACGCCACGCGGTTTTTCAGTTTGTAAGCCGACAAGTAGAGTTGATAGAAGCGTTCCCATTTAGCCACGCTGTCGGGCTGAGCCAGCAGCGCCTCGGCGTCGGCCGTCAGCTTCAAAGCCTCGGCACGCTCGGCCTGGAGGAAATCGGCTTTGGCCTCGTCAATGCCATGGAAATCGCCGCCGCGGAAATCGCCGCCGCGGAAATCGTCGATCAGCCTGACCGCGTGAGAGAGCATCTTCTTCAGGTGCTTGGGGAAAAGATTGAGTGTATCGGTCTCCGTCCGTTTTTCGTTTACCTTGACCGACAGCCGGGCGACCCACTGGGTCGTCTCCAGTTCGGCGGCTTCGCGCTTATCGAGCAGTTCGTTGTTGGCGGCGGGCCCAGTGTCGGCCGCATCACCCGGCTTGACAACCTGCGCCACGAGCTTGTACTTGCCGCCACCGAAAAGCGTGTACTCCAAAAGGCGGTGGGCTCGGGGCGTCGGCGGCGCGAACATCTTGAAAGGCTGGTGATAGTCGTATACCGGCGGAGGCTCACGCGGATAGTCCTTCACGAAATCCTTCGTCAAGTCGGGTTCCGCTTGCAGCCGGGCAATCTTTCGCGACAACTTCCAGCCTTTGGGGAAAGGCACGGGCGATTCCATCCGAAACCCGCAAATGTGCGGCATGCACGAGCCGGGGCACAGCAACTTGATGGTGTGCTTGCCCTCGGTGACGTGCATCGTGCATTGCTTCTCCCACCTGGCGTGATCGGTCTTCCAGTTGCCCGTTACGCCGGCAAAACCACCGTGAACCTTCTTACCGTCGAGGTAGATATCGACCGGCCGCGGCGTGGCCGCCGTGTAGAGAGCGACAAACGTGTAGTCGGCCGTAACCGGGAAATCGATGTCGTACTCGCTCTGGTTGGGCAACTCGCCCGCGTTCCAAATGCATGGATACTTGCCGGCGTAACCTTTCCCCGGCTTGTCGGCCCGAACGTTACCCCGGTCGAACCAATCGGCACGGATCGTGAAGCTATCGGCCGGCGGCGAGTCGGCCCCAATCGCGCTTGCGGCAATACCGGCAAACAGTATGCAGACAAACGAAGCGAACTTCATGATTGTCTTCCTTCCACTGGTTCCCAAGCTCCAGCTTGGGAACCAAGCCTCTGAGCAGCACGTGGCAGGCCGGCACCGGTTCCCAAGCTGGAGCTTGGGAACCAGGGGACCTCTCCTATTCAAAAAAATGCTCGAACAACTCCCGCAGCGTGCCGTCGAACTGGGCCCACTGCAAATCGCCCGCGTAGTGTTGATCGCCCCCGGTGAAGTAGACCCACGCCTTGCCCTTCCAATAGGCCACCTCGGCGTCCGAAGCGTTGCACTCGCGGATTTTCTTCGGCCGCAACGGATGTATATGGTTTTTTGGATTGAAAGTTACGAAGGGCCGCCCGTCGGGTGCGTCTTGCCAATGCACGAGGTCCTTCGATCGGGTGATCCGCGTTTCGTATCGGCCTTTGCCAAGCGACTGCAAATAGAGCGTATAATAGTAGCCGCCTTCATGGTAAAGCGCCGGCCCGCCGACGTACTTCTTCGTGCCGTAAAAGGCATCCGGTACCTGCTTCCAGTGTAACAAGTCGTCGGAGAGAAAGTACTTGAACGTGAACGGCCGCCAGCGTGGATCGTTGCTCTCGACCAACAGCGCGAACCGGCCGTCGCTGCGGCAGACCGAGACGTTGAAAAACGACTCGTCCGGGTTGGCCTTGAGCACGACGACCGGTTTGGACCACTCCTTCAAGTCGTCGGAGGAAGTCATGGTGATTTCTTTGATATGCCACTTCTTGTGCTTCCCCCAGTTTCCGGCGAAGACGTAAACCCGATCCTGCCAGACGAACGCCATACCCAGCCCGTGGCCCAGTAGCGGTATGGAGACGATTTTGTCGGCCTCGATGTCGCGGATGCGGACCTCATCCTCCTGGCACCGGCCCCGCTTGCCCGTCTCCCACTGCTTCTGCCAGTTCTCCAGCATGTAGTACCGGCCCTTGAACACAAAGGGCGTAACCTCGACCAGCGGGGAGTCCAGCTTGCCTTTCTTGACGAGCCGGCTTTTCCAGGCCGACTTCTCTTTTGCGTCGTCGGCCTGGGCAACGCACATAACAGCCGGCAGCACAAGCGCCAGCACGGCCGCGGCGCGGCACAGTTTCCAAAGCGAAATGTTCATGGTCTTCAGGTCCGTTAGGGAGGGAAAACTGTAGGGTGGGCACTGCCCACAAACTGCAAGGCGGGGAGTCCGAAAATGCGGACTGGCTCCGTCACGGGCTGGTTTTCACGAGAGTTTTCGGTTTGCCGACGGTGCCTGTCCCCTTTTTCGGACGCGAATACCGAACACCGTGAAAAAAGGGGACAGGCACCTCACGGCTACGGTTTTTCCCGCACTTCCGGCCGATATCTGCACCGAGTTTTCAACACCCCAGAGCCAGTCTGGACTGTTGAAAACGTGGGGTTGACAGGTTGAAATCCACCCGAAAACGGTTCCGGTTTTTGTTGCGCATCACGTAGTGTACGCAAGGGGGTCGGGAGTCTTTTTCGGCCTATGGATTCTCGATATGGCAAGCGGGTTGACCGAAAAAGACTCCCGACCCCTTCCTCGTCGCCGTTGGTCGAACCAATTCTTGACCGTGCGTGTTGCTAACAACGCTAGCAGGGCGTACACCAAATATTATGTACAATCCCGAGTATGACTGTTTTCCCGGATTTGTCAATGAGCTGGGGCCGCTAAAATCCAAAATTTGGAGAATTGTTGCGGACTACGATATTCGTAGCCCCTGCCACGCGAGAGGGGTGCGACTGTGGCCCGAAAAAGGGACCCGGTTTTATTTTCCGGGACGGCCCGGAGGGTGGTTCGCCCAAATTAAACCTGGTCCCTTTTTCGGCTGCCAATTTAGGGGGGGTCTTGCCCTGGGAACTCTGCACGATATACAATCAATTCCATGAATGCTATTGGTACGGAACAGCAACTCGTCTCGCTCTCGCGCGGCGCCCTGCGGCACGATGTGGTCAACAGGCTCCTGAAAGCCATCTTTCAGGGTGAACTGACTGCCGGCACGCGGCTGGTTGTCCAGGGGCTGGCCGACCGGTTCGGCATTAGCTCGACCCCGGTCCGCGAGGCACTGGTCGAGTTGGAGGCGGTCGGCGTGGCGCAGTTCACGCACAATCGGGGTGCGATCGTCAAGCCGTTTGGTCCCCAGCAATTGCGCGATATCTTCCACCTCCGCCGCATTCTGGAGACCGAGGCGGCCCGATGCGCCTGCGGCCGGCTCCAGCGCGAGACGCTGGTAACGCTGAGATTCCAGATGCAGGAATTGGCCGATGACGACGGCTCTCGGCAGTGGTCCGAGGAGGAAATGGGCAGCGACCGACGCTTCCACGAACTGATTGCCGCCGGCTGCGGCAACGCCCGGCTGGCCGACGAGATCAGCCGCTATGACACGCTCGTGCAAGCGGTCCGAGAGATCGTCGGCAACCGCCGGCAGGTCCAAGAGCAAGCGCTGGACGAACACCTGGCGATTATCGACGCCCTGTTGGCCGACGACGCCGAATCGGCCGCCATGCAAATGGCCCGACACATCGCCAGTACCGGCACCGCCGTCGAGATGGTGATGTTCGCGGCCGGTTGAATAGGGTTCAGAGGTCAGGGTTCGGGGTTCAGGACTTGCAGGCAAACGTTGAACTCCAAGTCCTAAACCCTGAACCCTGAACCCTTAGCTTTCTGTTGGGTGATTGTAAGGAATAGAGTTACGTGCTTAGCCGGCCTTTCGCGTCTTGTCCTTGTCCCTTAGAACGCGGCCTTGCGAGCCTTCGTCCTTGGCGTGCCGGAAGCCGAACAGTACGCCGCCACCCATGTCAAAGCGGAAGCGATTCCGACTGGAAATCTCCCTGGCCCTCCGCACCAAATCATCTCGCGTAACCTGCTGCTTGCGTGGCAGCGCAAGCAGTATCCGGTTGCCGACCCCCTGAACTTCAAGGATGTAGAGTTCCTCAAAAGCGTCTTGGTAGGTTCGGATCATGGAATCATACAAGCGATTCGAGCCGCGGCTCCAGACGTTTCCAACCACGACGCCTTTTGGCGTAAGAGCTTTGCGCACGGCCTGAAGGAACTCGCGCGTTGCCAGATGGTACGGGATATTTTCGCAGCCGAAGGCATCGAGGAAAATGATATCGTACAGATTTCGGCGTTTCTCGATGAACCGTCGGCCATCGTCCACGTAGGCACGCATCGTGGCATCCTCGCGGAACCCGAAGAACCGCTTGGCCACGTCGACCACGTCCGCGTCGATTTCGACCACGTCGATTATCATCCGCGGGAAGTGTTTATGCAGGAAACTCGGGATCGTGCCGCCACCCAGACCGACGATCAGAACGCGCTTGGGTTTCTCGACCAGTGCGAGTCCCACGGGCATGACCCGCGCGTATGGGAGTTCAAGATGGTCCGGGTCTCCCACCTTGACAACACTCTGCCGAGCCCCGCCTTCCTCGAACCGCAGAGTGCGCAGGCCCCGGTCGTCGTCGGTCACCAGGATCATGTTGTCGGCCGAGCCTTTTTTGAAAACGACCTTTTCCGCCGCCGCCGCAGTGGCGCAACAGGCAAGCAGTGACATGAGCCCGAGCGAGAGAAGTCTTCGGCTGAGCATGGGTCAAACCCTCCAGGTGATTAGAGATACTCCCCGAACAACTCCCGGCCTGGCCGGGGAATGACGATTTCGGAGACGAGGAGTCCGCGCCGGCGGGCCTGGTCGGCGGCGGTTTGGACGCCGGCGCGGACGTCGGCCACGGAGCCGGTCATCAACACTAGTCCTTTGCCACCCAGGGCCATGGCCACGTGAATGCGGAAGATCGTGACGTTAGCCGCCTTGGCGGCGGCGTCGGCGGCGGCCAACGCGCTGGTGCCGCTGAATGTCTCGACAACACCCAACGCGCCCACGTGGTCCGCGGCCAGTGTGACCGACTGCCCCAGGGCCGGAAAAACCGACTCGTGAACGTTGGGGATCACCAACTGGTCGATAATCGCTTCGCCACCAGATTGCACGCCCGCGGCAACGGCCGCCTCCACGTCGCTTACCGATCCGCCGACGACGATCAGGTATTTTCCGGAGCAGATTGTCCGGGCGATGAGCAACTCGACCGAGGCGGCCTTGAGCATCTCGTCTTCGATTTTATATCCGACGCCGACGCTGGACAGTTCAACAACGCCAATCGATTTTGGTGTGGGCATGGTGGGTAGTGGAGAGTGGAGAGTTGATAGTGGTCAGTGGTCAGTGCGAAGCCGCAAGCGGCCTACTTTTCGATCCAAACGACACCATTTGCGATTTGCGTGACGGTGCCGTCGATTGATGCGTGGACCGGTGCGCCCAGGGCCGGCTTGCCGTTGGTTACCGGGCGGCGTCCGACGACTTGTCCCTTGGCAACCCGATCGCCGGGGCTTACCGCCGGTTCGCACGGCGCGCCGATGTGTTGTTTCAATTCGATTCCCACCTTACGGGTTTCCAGCAGAGTATCGTCGAGCGGTCCGACGTTGTTGAACTGTGTCAGTGCCAGCCGTTGCATCAATCGGGCGGTGGGGGTCTTGCGGTTTTCCATGTGAAGTGCCGGCCGGCCGGGATTGAAAGGCGGGTCTTCCCACCGCTTCTTCTCGGCCGCGAGCCGCTGCTTGTTCTGGTTGCAGACGCGTCTTGGGTCCAGTCCCTCGGGACATGAAACGAAGCTGCACAGATTGCACTCGGAGCAGAAGGCGGTACCCGCCACGTTGGCCTCGCCGACAAGGTTGAATCCCAGGCTTCGCATCGCCCGGTGCGGCTCGATCGGATGCCCCAGCAGCCAGCGGGGACAGAGTTCGGTGCAAAAGCTGCACTGGTCGCAAGCGCTGCGGCCGATTCGGACGATTTGTTGCCAGTCCCAACGGCGGCGGCGGACGGCGACGTGATCGTCGCCCAGTACAATCACGCCACCGGTTGTCTTGTTGACCAGCGCGTCGCGGTTATCTTCCAGATAGCCCATCATCACACCGCCGACGATGTAGTTGGGATCGTCGATGGTAGCCCCACCTGCCGCGGCAACGCATTCGGCCAGCGTTATGCCCACAGGCACCAGAAGCGTGACCGGCTCGGCCACGGCCCCGGCAACGCTGACGAATTTCTCCGTAACCGGCTGTTTGGCCGACCGGGCCACATTCAAGGCGGTCTCCACGTTCATCACCACCGCACCGACGGCCAAGGGAATTGCGCCGGGTGGGATCACCCGACCGAGTATGTCGTAGACAAGGATGAACTCGTCGCCGGCCGGATAGGCGTCGGCCAACGGGGTAATCTCCATGTTGGCGGCCAGCTTGGGTCGCAACAGATCGATTACGTCGGCGTATTTTTCCTTGATGCCGATTATTCCTTGCTCGGCGCCGACCAGCCCGATCGCGGCGGCCAGACCTTGGAGGATCTCGTCGGCATATTTTCGCAGAACTTCCTTATCCTTGTGGAGCAGGGGTTCGCATTCGGCGGCGTTAATCAGGACGGTATCGGCGTCGGCGGCCAGTTTCACGTGGGAGGGAAACCCCGCTCCACCGGCACCAACCACGCCCGCCTCGGTCACGTCCTTAACAGTTATCTTCGCCATCGTGATCTCTGGGTAGATTACTCCATTGCAACCGCTCGCGTGGTTTGTTTTTGGCCGTCAATGGCGGGTTACAATCACGTTGAAACGCCCGGTGGTTGA
>JAUWJC010000149.1 GCA_030607895.1 Pirellulales bacterium | reverse complement strand
TCTTTACTCTTTCCTTCATCGTCGCTATTCCTATCTAGATTTTTCTTTATTGATTCTTAATTAGTCTTTCTTCATTCGTCATTCGTCATTCGTCATTCGTCATTCACCTTCACTCCTCGTCTTTCCAAGTCAGCACCACTTTGCCGGAGTTGCCCGAGTTCATCACCTCGAAGCCCTGCTCGAAGTGCGTGTAGTGGAAGCGGTGGGTGATTACCGGATCGATGTCCAGGCCGCTCTGGATCATGGAGGTCATCTTGTACCATGTCTCGTACATCTCGCGGCCGTAGATGCCTTTGATCGTGAGCATGTTGAAGATCACCGTTTGCCAGTCGATGGCCATTTCATCGTTGGGGATGCCGAGCATGGCGATCTTGCCGCCGTGGCACATATTGGCCAGCATGTCGCGGAAGGCGGCCGGATTGCCCGACATCTCCAAACCGACGTCGAACCCCTCTTTCATGTCCAGCTTCTTTTGCGCGTCGGCGATACTTTCCGTGCGGACATCCAGTGCCAGCGTGGGCTTCATCTTCTTGGCTAACTGGAGCCGGTAGGGGTTCACGTCGGTAATCACCACGTGGCGGGCGCCGGCGTGACGAACCACGGCCACCGCCAGGATGCCGATCGGCCCGGCACCGGTAATCAACACGTCCTCGCCCAGGACCGGGAACGACAGGGCCGTGTGGACGGCATTACCCAGCGGGTCGAAGATCGACTGCACGTCGCGTGGAATGTCTTGGGCCTGATGCCAGACGTTGGTCATCGGCAGGGAGAGATACTCGGCAAACGCCCCCGGCCGGTTCACGCCGATCCCCTTGGTATCCATGCACAAGTGCCGCCGGCCGGCCAGGCAGTTCCGGCACCGCCCGCAAACCACGTGCCCCTCGCCGCTGACAATATCGCCGACCCGAAAGTCGTTCACGTTGCTGCCCACCTCGACAATCCGCCCGACGAACTCATGTCCGATAACCAGCGGCACGGGCACGGTCTTCCGTGCCCAGGCGTCCCAGTTGTAGATATGCACGTCGGTACCGCAAATGCCGGTCCGCAGCACCTCGATCAGCACGTCGTTGATGTCAATTGCCGGAACCGGCACCTCCTCCAGCCACAGGCCGGGCTCGGCTTTCCTCTTGACCAGTGCCTTCATTGTCTCCATTGGGTAGCTCTCGCTAGTGATAGGTGTACGTCAACATCTAGCATAATCTTGCAATAGAGACTATTCTAATGTCTTAATCAACATCCTTCCATGGCCCAAGAGGAGCCGAATCATGCCAGCCTGTCGATTTACGATTGCCACGCTTGCGGTTGTTCTCACGACCAACGTCGTGAAACCACTTGCCGCGCAGGAAGTGCCTACACGCGAGAACTTGAAGCAGTTCGAAGAGGAGCGGACCGACGCCTACGCGGGGCAGCTTGAGAGCTATCTGCAAGACTGGCTTGTCCGGCAGTATCCCGAGCGGGCGGGGAAGTTGTGGCATCGGGACTACACGAGCGAGGCGGCTTTCTTGAAGAGCGTCGAGCCGAATCGGGCCCGGTGGCTGAAGGTGTTCAATCCGCCGGAGTTGAAGAAGTCGGGCGAGCTCAAGCGGAAGCCCTTCCCCCTGCTGGCCGAGCTTGGGGCCGAATGGCTCACCTTGCCGCTGGGACCGCTTGCGGCCGAGGCGATCTTGGTTGTGCCAAAAAACGCCACGCCGGACAAACCCGTGCCGTTGGTAATCGCGCAGCATGGGCTGGGTAGCTTCCCGGAGTCGGTGTTCGGACTGCCCAAGCCGGGACTCTACAATAACTACGGCCGTGAGTTGCTCAAGGCCGGGTTCGCCGTGCTGGCGCCGATGGACCTTCGCTCGGCCGCGCGAGTGAACCGGATCGAACGGCTCTGCCGACTGGCCGACACGAGCCTGCCCGGCATCGAGCTTTCCCGAGTGCAACTGCTCTTGGACGAGGTGCTGGCCGATCCTCGGATCGACGGCGATAGGGTGGGCATGTGGGGCTTGTCGCGTGGCGGGCAGATGACCCTGTTCTGGACGCCGCTGGAACCGCGGATCAAGGTGGCTATCATCTCGGCCTTCTTCAACCACCGCCGCAACAAGATGGCCATCCCCGACCCGCGTTACAGTTGCTTCCTGGAAACCAAGGAAGAACACGCCTTCCACGACGGCTGGCTCGTTGAGTTCACCGACTCGGACGTGGCGAGCCTGATCTGTCCGCGTCCGCTTTTGATCCAGACGGGCAAGCTCGACGGCATCGCGCACTGGCCGCAAGTGGTCGAGGAATTCGAGGTCTCGCGCCAGCACTACAAGAAGCTGGGCGTCGGCGAGCGGATCGAGATGGACCTGCACGAAGGGGGCCACATTACCCGCGTCCAGAGCGGCTTGAAGTTCCTTACGCGCTGGCTCATGAAGAATGAAGGATGAAGGCGGAAGGGGGAAGGCGGCCGCTTGCGGCTTCGCAACGTCGACCGCACGACTACAACTCTCAAATCTCCGAAAAACCGAGGGATTCCGGTCCACTATTGACAAACACCATCCACGTCGGGAACAATGTGGGTATTGTCCACCTGGAGCGGTTCCAGCCAAACGTACATGCCAAGTCCACGTTCACAAACAGGAGACTAGTAGCCATGAAACGAGAATCCCAGTTGTCCAGTACAGACTTACGGAAGCCCTCGCGCCGCGAGTTTCTCGCAATTGGCGGAAAGGTTGCCGCCGGCTCGGCGTTGGCGGGCGTGGCAATTCCGCACGTTCACGCCGCCGAGGACAACACCATCAAGCTGGCGCTGAGCGGCTGCGGCGGACGAGGCTGCGGCGCGGTGGGTAACGCCATGAACTCGCCGCACGGGCCGGTCAAGCTGGTCGCCATGGCCGACGTGGTCGAGGACCGGATCGCCAACGCACTCAAAAGGCTGAGCAAGCCTTTTGGAGATCGGATGGACGTCCCCAAGGAGCGGCAGTTTGTTGGCTTCGACGCCTACAAGAAGGCTATCGATTGCCTCGGTTCAAGCGACGTGGCCATGCTAACCAGCTTCGCCTACGTCCGCCCGATGCAGTTGGAGTACGCCGTGAACAAGGGCGTGAACGTCTTCATGGAGAAGTCGTTCGCCCCCGACGCGCCCGGCCTCAGACGGATGATCAAAGCCGGCGAAGTGGCCGACAAGAAGAACGTCAAGGTGGCCGCCGGGTTGCAGTGCCGCCACTCGGTGAACCGCCAAGAGCTGATCAAGCGGATGAGGGCCGGCGAGTTGGGCGATATCCAACTGATCCGGGCGTACCGAATCCATCCGTGCGGCGGCATGGGCAAGAAGCCCGAGGGCTACGACGAACTGCTCTGGCAGATTCGCAACTTCACCCGGTTCTTCTGGGTCTCCGGCGGATTGTTCGCCGAGATGAACATCCACCAGATCGACGAGATATGCTGGCTCAAAGGCGACTGGCCGGCCGAGGCCCAGGGTATCGGCGGTCGGGCGGCCAAGGTCAGGAATTACGGCCAGGGCTTCGACTCGATCACCATCGAGTGGACTTTCCCCGACGGCACCAAGGCCTACGACGGCGTTCGCTGGACGGGTGGACATTGCTTCAAGGAGTTCGCCCCCTTCGTACATGGCACCAAGTGCGCCGCACAGTTCTCGGGCATGACCCACAAGGGAATCACCCGAATCTACAAGGACCAGCGGATCGCCAAGGATAACATCACCTGGGAAGCGCCCCCCGAGCAGTACAACCCCTGGGACGCCGAGTGGAACGTGCTCTTGGAAAGCATCCGTAAAGACCGGCCGCAGAACGAAGCCAAGCGGGCGGCCATGTCGAACTGCGCCGACCTGATGGGCCGGGCGGCCGTTCACTCGGGCAAGCGGATCACCTGGGACGAGATGATGAACTCGAAGTTCCAACTCTACCCGGGTAGCATCGACGAGTTGAACTACGACAGCAAGCCCCCGGTCGTAGCCGACGCCGACGGCTACTACCCCGTACCCGTCCCCGGCGAGTGGTCGGAAGTCTCCTGACGCGGACGAGCCGCAACCAAAGTACTCATCTCGCTCCGCGAGATGGAGCTTCGTCTCGCGAAGCGAGACGGATACTTGTTGGTCAAAGCAGCGCTGCCCAGTTACGGGAGCCGCAGTTCCCAAAGCACCAGCCGGTCGCGGAGCCGGTCAGGCACTCGCTTCAAAACGGCGATGGAAAGCCGCGTGTACCAGTTCACGGGATACCGGGTTTTTGGCCGGCGGGCGGAAAGCGCGTGAACAACCGCACGGACCACCAACTCGACCGGCATCCCGTTTTTGCCCAACTGCTCGGTCATTTTCCGCAACGCACGCGTGTCTTCCCCGTAGAGGCGTTCGGCCTCGGGCGGCATTCGCTCGGCAAGCTCATCGGACGACGCCAGCGACTTCTCCCAAATCGGCGTGACGACGGGACCCGGCTCGATAATCGCAACCCGAATCCCCCAGTTGCGAAGCTCGATGCGTAGCGAGTCGGTCACTGCCTCCAGGGCGTGTTTCGATGCCGCGTACGCACCCAGATACGGTGACGCGACCCAACCGCTGATCGAGCCCATGTTTACAATCCTACCCCGGGCGGTCCGTAGCATGGGCAGGAAAGCCTGCGTAACCGCAATCTGGCCGATCAGGTTCACTTCGAGTTGCTTACGAAGCTCCTCAATGGGCAGCACTTCCAGCGGCCCGGCCACGACAATGCCCGCGTTGTTGACCAGACCGTCCAAACCGGCCTCGCCAACGGTCTGGCCGACCGTCTCCGCAGCGGTGCGAATCGACCCGGCGTCGGTCACGTCGATCAGCAGCGGCGTAAGCCGCGTCGAAGCCTTCTCCCGTAGCTTCTGCCCGTCGGCCTCCCGGCGGACCCCGGCAAACACCCTGTAGTTCCGCCGGTCCAACTCAAACGCACAAGCAGCACCGATGCCGGTGGAAGAACCGGTGATAAGGACGGTGGGACATTCACTCTCGGCCACACACATTTTGTTAGCTCTGGTTGAAGGTTGAGAGTTAAGAGTTGAGGGTTGAGGGTTGAGGGTTGAGGGTTGAGGGTTGAGAGTTGAGGATTGAGAGTTGAGGGTTGCGAAGCCGCAAGCGGCCCCCTTCCGACTTCCGACCTCCGCCTTCCCCTCAGTCACCTGGTGTGCCGCGAGAGGGCAGGGCGGGGCCGGCCGGCGGATGAAGATGCCCCAGGGAACGTGAGACCGACGATCCCTCGATCGCCTTGACGGCGATGTCTTGCACCTGACGGTACGAGTGATCGAGTTGCTGCGAGAGCTTGGCGATCTGTTCCGCCTGTTTCTCGACCGTCGCTTGGAGCGCCTCGATACGTGAGTCGAGCACATTCCGCTCGCCGCCGAGTTCCTTTTGTAATAGCTCGATTTTGTTTTGCCATTCCCGCTCAACACGCTCCGTAGTTTCGTCAACGGCGTGGGCCAGGGCCTTTTCCAAGTCGCCGGGAAATTTCTCGGCTTTCTCCCGCAACTGCCCCAGTTCGACCTCGGCTGCGGCAACCGTGTTCTCGCGCTCGGCCAGGTCTTTCTCCATTTCTTCCCGCCTGACTTGGCTTTCCCGTTCGAGCTTGGCCTTGTCGTGTTCGTACTGCTCGAGGGTCAACTGCTTCTCACGCTCGAACTGGTACTTGTATTCCTCCTGTTCGCGCTGGCGCTGCTTCGTTTCGGCGGTATTCCGCTCTTTGACCATCGCTTCGTGCTCTGCCTTTTCCTTCGCCCACTCTTCACGTTGCGAACTCATGTCGGTTTCGAACTGCTCTCGGGCGGTTGCCATCTCGGAGTCGAATTCTTCCCGCTCCTGCTTTTGGGCCTCCAAAAGAGCGGCCAGACTTGAAGCGGCCTTCTCGATATCGTAGATCTCGTGCAGCTCCGATTCGGCCGCCTGGACCGCTTTCTTCACTTGCACGTACTTCGAGGTCTCCCCTTCCAGCCGATCGGCCAACTCGTTGAGCGTCTTGCCGACTTCCGACTTCAGCACGCCGATCTGCCTGCCGATGCCCTCGGTGGAAAGCGAGTCGGCGACCGCTTTGGCCTCGGTCTTCTTCTTTTCCGCAACCTTTTCGGCCGGTTTCATTTCGGCGCGGTCCTTGTCCTCCAGTTGCTTCAGCAGCCGGTTGTAGGTCTGGAGCATCTCCTTCTTGGTGTTTGCCATCGTCAGATTTTCAACTTCGGGGTTCTCTTTGGTCATGGTGTGTTCCTTTGCGTCACGCGTTTTGGTTACAGCTTCCAGTCCAGATTACTCCTCGGGGCATGCTCGTCCAGTCAGTTCGTACTTTCACGCCGGAGATATTCAAGCGGCGACAGAGACATACTCCACTTCCTCTAGTATGTAAGGACCTATATGAGGGCCAAGTGCTTCAAGCGTGACCAACTCCACGTCGCGCCCTAGCAGGTCTTCCAATAAGAACGAGAGCTGCATGAAATGGTCGAAAGTCTTCTGGCCGCTCTCGAACTCGACCAGCATGTCCACATCGCTCTTGGCACTCTGCTGGCCGCGAACGAACGAGCCGAACAGCCCCAGCTTTTTCACACCCAGCGATTGAATCCGAGATTGATTCTCGCGGAGCGCCTTGACTATCTCTTCTTTTGTCTGCACGGCTGTAATCATTTCAGCTATCCGCTCCAAAACGTGGCATGGGGGTATAACACCTTCGTGGGTTATTGGGAACAGTCACCCATTTCTCGATCTCAAACCACCGAAATAGGGGGACTGTCCCTATTTGTTTTGCCTTTTTGCCTCTTGGCTCTACCGGTACACGTCCTTGCGGTCTCCAATGCTTACGACAAGGACGATCAGCCGGTCGTCGTCGATCTCATGGATGACACGATAGTTGCCGACGCGAATTCGCCAAGCGTCTCTTCCGCTTAACTTCTTGATGCCATCCGGCCTGGGATCCTCGGCCAGACCGCGTATGGCCGCGATGATCCGACCCTGATGTGGAGAAGGGATTATCGAGAGGGCTTTCTTTGCCGACCGTTCGATGAGGAGTTCGTATTTCATCCCTGCTCCGGGGCCTCGATCTCCCGAACCGCGTCATCGAATTTGATGGGATCCGATGGCCGTAACTTGGCCTTGTCGTAAGCCCGAATATCTTCAAGTTCCTCAAGCTCTTCCATAACTCGCTTCCACTGAGAGAGCGGAAGGAGGACGGCCTTCCTCCGGTTCTTGTCGTCAACAACGTACTCTGGATGAATGCCGGACATAATACCTCCTGTTCACGGTCTGACCCTAATCGTCCTTAATCGTCCCTTTCGCTGACACCAATGGTTTACTATAGAAATTGTATCGGGCCGGACATTGGGCGGTCAAGCCGGGACCCCTCCGCGGTGGCGGCACGACGGAGCCGGGCCATGGATGAAACACGGATGAAACACGGATTGAGGTGACTGTTGACAGCCATTACAGACCGGCAGGAAGCCCCTCTTCTCGACGAACCCATCGCGCCCGTCAATGGTAATCCGTGTTCAATCCGTGTTTCATCCGTGGCTAAATCCCCTTGTCTTCCTCACCCTTCGCCCCTCGTCAGAATCAACATCGCGTCACCGTAGCTATAGAAGCGGTATTGTTCGCGGATCGCCTCTTCGTATGCCCGGCGTATCAGTTCGTCGCCGCCGAACGTGCGAACCAACACGAGCAAGGTAGTCCGCGGCAGATGGAAGTTTGTCAGCAAGGCGTCGATGGCACGAAACTTGAACGGCGGGCGGATGAACAAGTCGGTCCGGCCAGCGAAGGGCCGCAATGAACCGTCGTCCTCGGCCGCCGTCTCCAACAACCTGGTTGTAGTAGTCCCCGCCGCCACCACCCGGCCTCCCGACGCGCGACACTTGCCGATCATCTCGGCCGTTTCCGCCGTGAGGCGTCCCCATTCGGCGTGCATCCGATGATCGGCCAGCGAATCGGTCGAGATGGGTCGGAACGTACCCGGCCCAACGTGCAGCGTCAACCGGCAAATTGTCGTTCCCCGCTCTTCGATCCGATCGAGCAGTCTCTTGGTGAAATGCAGCCCGGCGGTTGGAGCCGCCACGGCACCCGGCGTGCTGGCGTAGACCGTCTGGTAGTTCTCCCGGTCCGCCTCGACCATCCGGCCCTTGCGTATGTAAGGCGGAAGCGGAACCCGACCTACTCGTGAAAGGAGCGAGAACGTCTCCTCGTCCGACTCGACTCGGGCGATCCACAGTCCGTCGGGCTGCTTTGTGCCGAGGTGCAGGCGGGTATCGGTGCCGCCCTGGGCGTCCAGCAACGTGACGGCCTCGCCCGGGACCAGCTTTCCCCGGGTTTTGCACAACAGCCGCCACAGTCCGTGTTCGTCGGCGTCGATGAACAGCCCCTCCCAACGACCTCCGGTGGCCGTTCTGCGCCCGACCAGTCGGGCAGGAACCACCCGGGTGTCGTTTAGAACCAGGCAGTCGTGCGGCCGCAGGATATCGGCCAGATCGCGGATGTGCTTGTGTGCCACCGAGTTATCCGCACGGTTGACCACCATCAGCCGGGCGTCGGCCCGGTACGGCAACGGCACCTGGGCTATCAAGTGCTTGGGCAGCGGATAATCGTACTGATCGAGTTCCGACACAATATCAGCTTCGGTTGTCAAAAATAGGTTCACAAAGCCGCGACCGGTGGTCTCACCCCGGAAAACGTACACTCGGCACGGCCACGATATGCATATTGTAGGAGGCGACTACAGTCGCCGATTGACGCCACGTTTTACGGCAAATAGGCGCCTGGAGTGGCCGCCTACACGAAAAAGAGCTTTACCGCCCGGCC
>JAUWJC010000219.1 GCA_030607895.1 Pirellulales bacterium | reverse complement strand
GGAAACGGCCGCTCGGGATGGTCGAACAAGCGATGGTCGCCTTTCGTCCGGGCCAGCCGCCAGCCTTCCCGCTTGAGCCGCTTGATTACTTCTCGGCTATTCATGCTTTGATTATACACATTATGCGCACAATGTCAAGTGCCGGCAATCCGTTTTAGTTCGGCCAGCATTTCCGCCGCGCCCGTGGGGCTCGGGATTCCACACCGCCGGCGTATCCGCTCGGCCCGTTCAAGTAGCCGGATTGCCACCGTGGGCGGATTGCAAGCCATGCACCGCCGATCCCCCAGCACGTTCCACCAGAATACCAACCCGCCGCAACTTGGACACGGGCAGGGCGGGTCGATAGACTCTTCCCACTGGACCAAAGCACTCGGCCCGACGGCCAGGTTCGCCGCCTCTGGCCTCACAGACACCCCCCGGATCGCCAGTAGTTCGGCCTTGTGTGTTCCTTCAGTCGCCCGGCCAGATCGGGCGTCAGGGCCGAACGTGGGCGATATCGCAGCCGGTCGCCGTGGGCTTCCAGGCGGACGCCTCGTTGCTGAAGATCGGCCAACAGGTCATCAACGGCGCTCATCATTAGACTTCCCCCCATTCTACCGGGTTTTCTGATTCCGCCGCTGCCGCCTCAGATAACAGGCCGTTGACCGGATCGGTGTTTTTCAGGCTGCCCACCGTGTCTACGTCTACGAAACCCCCATTTTCCTCGGGGTTGGCGGGGGTTTCGTGGACGGTAGACGGCGTAGACAACCGGAACACGCGTGTTGGCCGGCCGCCCTGGGCAGTGGTGGGCAAAGCCTCCCACCGCCCAACTCCGCCCTTTGCCAGTTCGCTCAGGGCGGCTTCCGCATCGTCGGCCGTCTGGAGTCGGCGGTTGCCTTGTTGGGCCTCTCGCACGGTTACCGATCCGCCCTTCCGGCCGATCCACTCGGCCAGCCGCCGCCTGTCTCGGCCTTCGTCCGACTCGTCCAGAATGGCATACACCCGTTTGGCTTCGTGCCCGAACCACTTGGACAACGCAATGCCAGCCTGGATGCTCACCTCGTCCACCGCCTGAGGATTGGCCGCCGGATCGTCCGCAGCCACACGAGCACAATGGACTATAAGTGCCAACCGGGCCGCGTAGCCCTCCAGCTTGCTCCAGGCCGCCGCCAAGTCGCCGGATAGATCGGACTGCTCGAGCGCGTGGGAGTTGTAGAACTTGATCCATGTACGCTTGGCGTCTGGTGCCAGTGGCATGTTGACGGGCATCGGGGAGTCGTTAGAGTCGGCGGTAAAGTCCATCGCCAATAGCCGGCCGAACACTCGTTCTACCGCCTGGGCCAACGCTGGATCGACTATGGCCTCCGTCCACCGCTTTGGTTGACGAGGCGGGCAGACAAGCAGCAGCCGGGCCGCCAAGCCATTCTCGGTGTGCTCGCCGGCCAGCGCTCGAGATAGCACCTTCGGTTGGACGCCACCGCAAACCGACACCGCCGCACGGGGAATAAATAGCGTCTTCGGTTCCATCTTCCGGTCGATAACCAAGGACTCGGCGCGGTGCATCGACAACCATTTCGATACGTCTCCGCCACGCCCACTTCGGTACTTGTCGAAACTCGAAAGCCATCCGGCCAACTCATCCACATCGACCAGCAGCCCGCGTGGTGCCGATTGCAGCCGATCCGCCAGCGCTTCGATAGTTGTGTCGGAAACGATATAGCGCCGGACCGTCGGCTCTTCCGGTTTTTTGGGCATCGGCTCGCCCTTCTTCCGGCCGGTTTTTTTCCACTGCGACAAGTCGGCCTCGTACAGAATCTTGTCGCGGCCGTACTGTTCGAGTAGTCGCGGATATTCCTGTAAGCTCCAGCCCTGGAGCTTACGAAGCGCATTCAGCGCCAGCCCTTGGGCGGGCGTTTTCAGCGTGCCCGATTCGGCGACTACTGCCGACCAAACAACGGCCGGCTCTGTCCAACCGGACTTCAGTTCAATCCGCCGGGTTGCCCCGATAGCCGACGCCAGGCCGGCCAGCAGCGGCAAGACAATCATCGACGCGTCGCAGCCGAGAGCCTTGGCACCGCCGGCGACGAAACCGCGTATCGGCTCGGGCAGGGCATCCACCGGAAACGGTTGCCACGGCAGCATAGCCGGCCTAGCCGGTTCCGACCAACCCTTGCCGGATTTCTTCGCATCGGGTATCTTGAACTCTACCAATTCAATCGGGGTGTCGTTCATCCGGCACCCCCTTTCTTTTGCGCGTCGATCCACGCTCGCAGATCGGCCGGATCGTACAGCACGCGGGCCCCGATCCTCACAAAAGGAATCGACCCTCGCGGGGCCGTGTTGGACCACAGCGTTTTCTCGCAGATTGACAGGCTTGCGGCGGCCTCTCTGGCGGACACAAGCAGCTTCGGGGAGGTGGTGCTAGTCATGGTCTCACCTCCTGCCGGCTTCGCCGGGCGTCGATGCCGTTCAGTTCGTGGCGGATCATCCCCACCGCCTGTCGGTCGTACAGGCGAATCGTGCCGGCACGGGCCGAGGGCTGGATGTGCCGCCGCGTCGCGAGAACGTACAGCACGCGCGGAAGAGGGACGCCCAACTCATCGGCAATCCGGCCGGGCGTTAGAAGAGAAGGAACCGTTGGGGTTCGCATGATTGAGCCTCCTACTTATGAAGTGTTTCCACCGTACACAAGTAGGTAGCGCTCACGGAAGAGAATCAGAATTACCTTGTTTTCAAGGGTCAAACAGCCTAAAAGCGATCACAAAACGGCCGTGAGCGCTCACAGCTTCCGGCGTCGGCGCGGCTGCTTTCGGGCATTGGACACCAGGGGGCTTTCCTCATAGTCGGCTTGCTGTTCGTGGATTAGCTTCTCCAGAGCTTCATCGTCCCGGCCTTCGTTGGCAAGAACCCCATCCGTCAGCGAAACCGCCCTGGGGGCCGTCGGTAGTTTAGGCTTGTTCAATTCCTCCTGATACGCCCGCCAGGCTGGCAGTTTGGGGATTCGCCCCGCAGAACAGCCGATTGCTTTTGCCAACTTACGAACCGACCGCAGCTTGGGGTTTTTTAAGGCTTCTCGGGCGCGGAGGTTGGCCTCGGCAGTGCTGATGCGTTTCCCGCTGGGCGAGTCAGGCCGATGATCCAAAGCAGTTAGGTCCGCCCAGTACGGCAGTTCGCGAGCTAGAGCAATCAGGCGTCGACGGGACGCTTTTTTGAGGTCGGCTTCAGAGAAGATTGACTCGGGAAGGATGTCCGGGATGGTCCAGCGCTCGACTAACGCATCCATCGATTGTGCCGATCGGTAAAGCGGTCGATTTCCCGGCTCGGGTGTTCGTATGTCGTAGTAGTTTGCCACGCAGGCCGCCACGCGGTCGGTAAACTCTCGGGAGTCAAAAGACGCCAAAACCGCCCGCTCGTCTTCTTGCCATTGCTCTAGCATGGTGGCGACCGCTTCCGCCGGTTGGGAGTCGCCGGTTTGGGCCGCCGCAACGGCATGTGAGGCATCAATGTTCCGCCTCATTCTGGCAAAGATGTCCCGCACCTTTTGCTTGTTGCCCGTGACTACGCGGCTAATCACATCCTCTTGTAACTCCGCGAGCGGGATTTCGGCGCTCTTCGGAAAAGCTATGTCCGCCAGACTTGGAACGCGACTCATTTAAGAACCTACCTTTCTGTGGTCGGGCCGAACCCGGACGGCGTTGTCAAAAGGCAGGAAAGACAATGCCGCCGGGTCCGCTTGGCCGGTAGCTAGCCGGCCGTCCCGATAGTGCTCCCGGCGTGGAGCCGGTCAGTTTGACTTTATTGGCCGAAGGACCGCATTCTCCCATTCTCATCCGACAGGGCGAGGAACGAGTCATCCTTCACCAGGCCCAGGCACGCACATGGCTTGCCCTCATCGTTGAACAGTCTGAGGCGCGGGCCATCCTTTGTCACGTCCAGGGACGCCCGTACCTCGCCCTCATTGTCTGACAGGCCGAGGACCGGGTTATCCTTCCACAGCCCCAGACACACACGCATCTTGCCATCATCGTCGTACAGGCCGAGGACCGGGCCATCCCTCACCAGGTCCAGGGATGCACGCATCTTGCCGTCATCGTCCACAAGCTTGAAACTGCGGGCCTTGATGTCCTGGGGCACAGGCTTGGCGGCGCCCATGCCGGCGGCCACAACCACCCCGGCGGCGATGGCCACCAACATCAGACCCAAGGTAAGTCTCCGGTTCCTCCGCTCCAATGTTGCCAATCGGTCTTCAAGCGTCATCGCAATCCCCTTGCGGCGTGGCCGCTGTTTGAGTGTTCGACTCGCTCGCCGTCTCCGGCATCAACAGCATCCCGTGCAAATGTGGACGCATGACCACGTAGCCTCGACCATCGCACCCAACGAACGAATCTACACGACCCCAACCAGTTCCACAAGAGGGGTGCAATGTGAAAGAGGGGGCAATCCGCGCCAGCCATGCCGGCCCCCAGCGCACCTTCTTGAAAATGAGTTTTCGTTAGAGGAGAAGCTATAATAAGGGCGGGAGGCAAACCCGATGGGGGCCACCCGGGGGGTCAAGTGGTCGATTGCGTGGGCTTGTTGTCGATGTAGCCGCTTGACACACCACGAGTTAGGCCGAGTCGGTTCCGGCCACCACCGCTGCATTTTATCACCTTCAGGCTTTCCTCACTGCCCGAACCGCCGCCAGGATACCCGCCCGGCCTCCTATCGCCTGCAATGATCTGTCAGTAAACGCTTCTCACTTTGCACCGCTCCTATTCGGAGCCTGTCAACACTCCCGCTTTACCAACCCGACCACCTGCCGGCGGACGCCGTCGGGCAGGTTGGGCCAGCGTTGAATCACCACCTGAAGATCGGCGTCGATTGGGGCCGATTGTGCGCCGAGTGCGCCTGATTCTGCGCCACTTGGACTTGACGATTGCCGTAAGTCGTTGGCAGTATTGCCGGTTACGGAATCCGGTTCGAGTCCCCTATCCTCCACTATAATTATAATGGTGGCAGTTTCTCTGCATTCTCACTCCCGCGGGCCTATCTCCCGCGCACGTGGGCGCGATATTGGACCGGGGTCATGCTTAACTGCTGGCGGAGCACGTAGGGCAGGTAGCTGGCGCTGCCGTAACCGGAGGCGGTCGCCACGTCGGGGGTCCGCAGGTCGGTTTCCGCCAGCAGTTGCTTCGCCCGCTCCAGGTGCGACCGCTGGATATCCTCGTGGATGGAGGAACTCACGATGCACCGGTTGAACTTTCTCTTCTCCGCCGCGCTGTTGGCTATCGTTGTTTATCCACTCGTTGCACTCGGCGCGCAGCCTGATCGGACCGTCCGCCTGGGCATCGATCCGACCCGCGTGGTGAATCGCGTGGACGAGAAAATATACGGCCACTTCCTGGAACACATCTACCACTCGGTAAACGGCGGGCTGTGGGGCGAGATGGTCTGGGACCGCAGTTTCGAAGAACGGACCGACACCGGAGGATGGAGCCTTGAAAACGAGCAACTCGTGCAGCGCGGCACGGCCGAAAACCTCCGGTTGACGTTCGGCGATCCCGCCTGGCGCGACTACGAGTTCACGCTGGAAGCGAAGAAGACCGCCGGGCGGGAGGGGTTTTTGATTCTTTTCCGCGCCAAGGACGAAAAGGACTTCTACTGGTGCAACCTGGGCGGCTGGGGTAACACGCGCCACGGCCTGGAGCGCGGGCGCGGCGGGGAAGGACGTTGGCGTCCCATCGGCCCGAGCATCGATGGGGCAATTCAAACCGGCCGCTGGTACCGCGTCAAAGTCCGTTGCGAAGGCAAGCGGTTCCGCGCATGGCTTGACGACAAGCTGCTGATTGATTTCACGGACGATGACCGTGGGCACCCGGCCGGCAAGGTTGGCGTGGGCACCTGGAGAACGCAAGCCCGCTTCCGTAACCTCAAAGTCACCTCGCTGGACGGCAAGATGTTGTATGAAGGCCTGCCCGAGGTGACCTCTCGCAATACCTCGCGCCGATGGAAGGCGTACGGCCCCGGAAGCATCCAACTGGTAACCGAACAACCGCTCAACAGCAACTACTCGCAGCGGATCGTCGCCCGGGACGAGGAAACCGGTCTACGGCAGCAACCCTTCTGTTTACGGAAAGGCGAGACCTATCACGGCTCGTTGTACGCGCGGGGCCGGGCGCCGGACGGGCTGGTCGTGCGGTTCAGGGACGGGCGGGAGGTCATCATGGAGAAGCGACTGCCGGCTCCCACGGATCAGTGGAAGCCCTATCCGTTCGAATTCGCCTGTCCATGAAGTGCGGAGGACGCCACGCTCGAAATCGGTGTCGGCGGCCACGCCCAAGTATGGATCGACCAGGTGAGCCTGATGTCGGGGGCCTCGCGCGCCGCCGGCGGCTTTCGCCCCGACCTGCTCCGGGCGGTTGGCGACCTGAAGCCGCCAATCATCCGCTGGCCCGGGGGGTGCTTCGTCGAGTGGTACCGCTGGAAGGACGGAATCGGACCGCAACACCGGCGTGGTGTCTATCCAAAGGTGATTCTCGACCGGTGTGCCAAACAGATCGACTATCTGAGCATTCATCACTACGAGAACCCGGATAACTTCGCCGGCGGGCTGCTGAATGTTTTTGAGCGGCTGGGCAGTCATTTCGAGATGGGCGGGCCGGCGCTGTTTCTCCGCCACGTCTGGGCCCGGGCTTGGGACAACGCTTTTGTCAACTTTGATCACCGCACCTGGTTCCCCGCCCCCAACTACGTGGTGATGAAACTATGGCGCCAGCACTACGCCCCCAATCGGATCGCCCTGACCGGCGACGCCGGGCCGCTTAACGTGGTGGCCACGAAATCGGCCGACGGCAAGATCTTGTACCTCAAGGCCGTCAACCCGAGCGAGAAGCCCGTGCCGGTTGAATTGACCGTTAAGGATGGATTCCGGGTGGGCAGTGCGGCGATCAAGCTGGTCGCCCCCGGCTCACTCAGGGCGCGGAACACGCTGGATCGGCCGAACACGGTCCGCCCGGTCCCCGGCAAGGTCGAGGCCGATGGGCGGACCCTGCG
>JAUWJC010000282.1 GCA_030607895.1 Pirellulales bacterium | reverse complement strand
GCCACCAGAGAGCAAGCATGACACCCCTTCGTTCGCTTCGTTTTCTTCTGTTGTAGCCTGATTCCATCGTGCCAGTGAAAGCCGTGACCGGATACTGATATGTTTTGTTGGATTTTGGGGCGGCCAAAACGTCCAACAATCGGGGCGATTGGAACTCGTTGCAGCATCGAGAGTTACAGCGGCGGATGATTTAAGAAAACTCCTATTGACAAGAACTTCCCAAAGGTAAGATCGCCATGACCCGACGCTGTAAGTTGACGGTGGATAACAACTTGCAACCGCACGTGACGGCCGGGGGGAATTGTTGGGCGGCTGAAGCATACGTCCATAATGTCCAACAATTCGCAAAACCCCGGGAAAACGGCACTTGCCGGCGGACGTACATCGAGAATTCCAAAAATGCCATACTTGATTCGTCTTGCCAGTGGAAATCCAAGCGGCTCTGTTGCCATGCGCCGGGCGGTTCAAGAAGGACGGCACGCCGGGCGAAGCTCGCTTTCCATTGTCGGCGTCTCGACCGGCACTTTCAGACCGCCCAGTCGCAGCCATGCCGAAAGCAGAAGGTAGCCGCTGCCGGTCAGGATCGATTCGGGATGGAACTGCAATCCCACCACGGGCAACTTGCGATGGCGCAGGGCCATCACGACTTCGCCGTCGGCACGGGCGGAGACTTCCAGGCAATCCGGCAGAGAGCTTTCTTCCACGGCCAGCGAATGGTATCGGCAGCCGATGATTTCCTTGGGCAAACCGCGAAACACACCCCGGCCGTCGTGGCGGACAAGCGACGTGCGGCCGTGAACCGGCTCTTTGGCCCCGACCACCCGGCCGCCAAACGCTTCGGCAATAGCCTGGTGCCCCAGGCAGACGCCCAGCATGGGCAACTCGGCATGAAGCTGCCGGACGACCTCCAACGAGCAGCCCGCCTGCCGCGGCCGGCACGGGCCCGGCGAAAGCACCAACCCATCGGGCCGCATCGCACGAACACCCGCGGCGTCGATCTCCGTATTGCGGACCACGCGCGTATCCTGCCCCAACCGTTGGAAATACCGTGCCAGGTTGAAGACGAAACTGTCGTAGTTATCGATCAACAAGATCATATTGTCATGCGAAGCCGCAAGCGGCCTCATCCCTCGTCCCTCATCCCTCTCAGCAATCCTTCGGCCTTGTGCCAGGTTTCCTCGTACTCCTGCTTGGGGACCGACTGTGCGACGATGCCGCCGCCGACTGGGGCTTGCCACCATCCGCGGCCGGCGGTTATCGTGCGGATGAGTATGCTCAGGTCCATCGAGCCGTCGAAACCGAGGTAACCGAGCGATCCGCAATACGCACCGCGCGCGGTCGGCTCCAGCTCGGCGATGATCTGCATAGCGCGGACCTTTGGCGCCCCCGTAATTGAACCGCCGGGAAACGCCGCCCGCAACAAGTCGAGCGGCCCGTACCGCCGGTGCAACTGCCCGCGGATGGCCGACACCAAATGATGCACGTACTCGTAGGTTTCCAGGCCACAAAGCTGCGTGACATGTACGCTGTCTGGCCGGCAGACCTTGGAGAGATCGTTTCGCAGCAGGTCGACGATCATCACGTTTTCGGCCGCGTCCTTCTCGCTGTTCCGGAGTTCATCGCAAGCAGAGCGATCTGTTTCGGGTTGGTCGGTCCGGTGTCGGGGTCCCTTGATCGGCCGCGTTTCGACCCGGCCCTCTTCTACCCGCAAGAACCGCTCCGGAGACGTGCTGACTATCTGGAAATCACCCAGGTCGAAATAGGCCGCAAACGGCGCCGGGTTCCGCTGCCGCAGACGCGAGTACAGTGCCACCGAATCGGTTCGGGCCGGATGAAGCAACCGCTGGGCCAGGTTCACCTGGAATATGTCGCCGTCGAAAATGTACTCTATCGCCCGGTTAATAGCACTGACGTACTTCGCCTCGGAGAAATTGCTACTCAGCCCGTTGGGCCCACCGACCGGGTATTGCGGGGCCAGTTGCGAGGGATTCAGATCCGGTAGCCGGGGGTGCCGCCGGGGGTGTTCGGCAGCAAACACGGCCGACGACGATAACCACTCACGCATCTGCTCCAGACGCCGGTGCGCCCGGCGGCGGCGACTTTCGGGTTTGGTTTCGGGCAACCCTTGCGAGATAATCCAGGCACGGTTCTCGACGTGGTCAAACGCCACTACCACGTCGTACAGCCCGACGGCCAATGCGGGAGCGCCGAACTCGTCGATTGCCGGTCGCGGCAACACTTCCATCTGACGGCCCAAGTCATAGGCAAACAACCCGGCCGCACCTCCCTGAAACGGCGGCAGACCGGCTACCCGTGACGCCGGCTTGTCGGCCATCCGCCGCCCGAGCAGCTTTAGGCAATCGGGGCCGTCGGGTGGCAATTCCAGGTAATCAAACGGGTCGGCAGCCACAAACGAATAGCGCCCCAGCGCGGGATCGTGCATCGCGCTGTCGAGAAATAAGCAATGCGGCAGGCAACACAGCCGCAAGAAAACCGCCTCCGAGTCCGGTATCGGCGAGAGTTCTTCGACCAGTGGACCGCAGTCAGAGGTGTTTAACATAACGCGGTCTCCGGAAGTCGGCCGCTTGCGGCTTCGCAACCCTCAACCCTCAACTCTCAACTCTCCGTCGAATCCGCCGTTCACGTTGACCGTCTGCCCGGTGATGAAACCGGCGGCTGGCGAGACAAGAAAGTGAGCCACCCGGGCGACATCCGCGGGTGTTCCCCATCGGTCCAGCAGACTCTCGCCGCGTGCCCGATCTTGCCAGTACTCGGAGGCTTGCTTGCCCCAGCCGGTGCGAATCCAACCGGGCACCAGGCAATTTACGCGGACCTCCGGCGCAAGCGACCGTGCCAGGCTGCGCGAGA
This sequence comes from Pirellulales bacterium, assembly GCA_030607895.1. Classification (GTDB taxonomy): domain Bacteria; phylum Planctomycetota; class Planctomycetia; order Pirellulales; family Thermoguttaceae; genus JAUWJC01. Next base: position 3,075 of record JAUWJC010000282.1, on the reverse strand, counting down.
AGGCCATGACGGCACCTTTGGCCGCGGCAAACAACTGGCCGCTGTCGCCGGCCATGCCACGTTCGGCCCCGTCCCAGCCGATGTTCAGAATCACCCCGCCACCGGCAGCTTTCATCTTCTCGCCAACCAGTCGCGACAGCCGTATCGTGCCCGTCACGTCCACCTGCAAAAGCGTTGCCAGCTTCTCGTCGAACGGCCGGGCTGCCGGCTCGTCGGTGAGGATGTCGGCCCCGGCGTTGTTGACCCAGATATCCACACCGGCTTGCCACTGCCAGGCCCGCTCGACCAGCGGCTCATACTCCACCGGATCGGCCAACTCGGCCATGGCGACCTCGGTTTGTCTGCCCATGGCGCGGATTTCGCGGGCAACTGCCTCGGCGGCCTGTTGGTCGTGTCCGGCATGAATCAGCACTGTCGCCCCGCCCGCAGCCAACTCCAGCGCAATCGCCCGGCCGATTCCCCTAGAGGAACCGGTCACCACGGCAGTCAGGCCGCCCAACTCTCCTGAGGGGATTTCATCCATGGTAGTGGGCCAGTTCCCGAGACGGATCGGCGGTTGGCAACTCCCTGGTTCTATCCGTCGTCGCTTCCGGCGGCAAGGCGTTGGAGGATTTTGGATACATCCCCCCCGGGTGAGAAAAATTTCCAGAAAAATCCAAAATACCCCAGCCGGCCTGTTGACAACCGAAAGCCGCAGTGCTAATGTCCCTGATGTGTTGCTATTTCTATGGGCACGATGCCGCCAGCCGATTTGGTTGTTGTCCGACGGATCTAAGCGTATTCACTGCTTGGTCGGGCACAGTAGGGTCGCCCGCGAGTGCCCGGCGCATGTACCTGGGCGACTCGTGAGGAGGCTGTAAAATGAGGAATTGCTTGATCGCGATCCTCGCTCTGGTGGGGTTGTTTCTGATCTCGGCTCCGTACGCCGTGGCATGGGAGCCCGAGTTCATCCTCAACGGGGACTTCGAAGGAGGCTCATATGTAAGCGATGACGACACCGTGCCCAACCAGTGGGTCAAGTGGGAAACAGTGTGGGGCACCGGTAGCGAAACGTCCGTCATCTCGCTTGTGAACGACAACGGACCGAGTAGCGCTGCCGGCGACCAATGGTCGACGAACTTTTCTCGGCCCAGCGGCGGCAGCAGCGGCGACTACACCATGATTACGCAAGCCGTCGACATTCAGACGAAGGATTATGCGAGCCTGAAACTCGACCTCGACGTCAAGGCCATAAGCCACGATCTCTGCGGCGGCGGCTACTCTGGAGGATGGGAATACCCTATTGTGGCCGTGGTCAAGTATAAGGATTCCAGCGATGTCGATAAGCGTGCACACGTGGGCTGGTATCTGTCTACCTCAGGGGGATGTGATGCAACGGATGACTGGACGTGGTGGAACGACCCCAAAACTTGGGCCAAGTCCAAGCAGGTGACGTCAAATACATGGTACGCCGAGACCGTCGATTTGCTGGATACCACACTTGACATCGCGAAAATTACGGAACTCCAAATTGGTGGATCTGGATGGAGTTTCGAAGGCCGAGCGGACAACATTTCGCTCATGGGGGTTCCTATCCCCGAGCCAGCCGGCATGGTACTACTCGTGGTAGGCGCGTTGTGTCTTTTGGGCTATCGGTGGCGGAGAAGAAACCGAGCCTCTGTAGCGTAGAAGGCGGGGCCGACAGTTGCGAGGTGCCTGAGAACGCCATTTGCTTGCTTAGAAAGGGTTCCGGTCGTTCCGATTCTCCGACATTTTCATCTGTTCGTTTAGCTGCCCTCAACGTTTGCAAGGGAGAGATTACCATGGTGAATTTCCTGACTGTAGGCAAGTTGAAGCCCTTGTGGCTGACTGTGGTGATGGTTACCGCAGGTGGCGCGCTGGTGTTGATCGCGCCGCAAGCTGTGGCGAATTGGCCCGTTTTCACGCTCGATGACAATCCCGGCGGACCGCCCGGAACGGTCGGCTACGGCGCGGAAGATCCGTTTGGACTGAGCATCCGAGGTGCACCGCTGGCACCGTCTCCATCGTTGGCCGTTGTTGGGCCATTCGGGGCGTTCACCGACGGCGACATCTTGGAGCCGGGACCGATCCCACCGGGCACTCCCGCTCTGCACGTCGTGCCGCCTGATGGGCTGTTCGTGAATGCCGTTAGCGACAACACTGCCGACATGGGCTCGATCTACGTGCATTTCAGTGTGGATCGATCCAGCACGGGGCTAGCCGCCACCGCGGTGGCCACCCAGACCGCCTTGAATCAGCAGCCGGGCGACATTTTCGTGGGAACCCCGCAGTTCGCCGCCCCGGGCAATTTTGTGGGTCTTACTCCTAATGGTGGCTACGTCGGCATGTTGGCGACGGCGAACGTCGGGGGCAGCAATGGATTGATTTTGGACGAATCGGCCCTTACGTTGACAGCCGCCGCTGTTCCCGGGGTGTTGCCCCCGCCGAATGTGCTCGCGCCGCCATCGGGATCGCAACGCATGACAATGTAGACGGTTTCGAATGGAACGCGCTCGATACGGGCACTGCACCGCTGTTGACCGATTGCTGGTTTTACTTTTCAGTCAATCCCGATGAGGTGGCCGTGCTGGCGGCACAGGCGATCTTCATCACCGCCGCCGATATTTTCGATGTGGCCCCGCACGGCCTCCCAAGGCATCAATGTGGCCCCCTTTGCGAAGGCCATGAACCTCGGCCTTGGCTCGAACGACGATGTGGACGCGTTGGTTATGTGGGACCGCAACATCCTTGGCGGCCCGGGACACGGCGGCAATCCCAACGGTGCCGAACCGGGGATCGACTACGCCTTGTTCAGCCTGGGCCCCGGGTCGTTCTCGCTAGGACAGGCGGCTTTCCCCGGGGGACCGCTGCTTAGCCCCGCAGACGTCTTCTTCACCGACTTCTCCGGGTCGTTCGCACTGTACGCTTTGGGGAGCGACCTCGGCCTAGCCCGGATTATTCATGAAAACCATTGTGATCAACGTAAGTCATTTGAGTCACACGACTTACGGCTATCTTGCCTAAAACAACATGTTTTTTGACTGGTTACCGAACGCCGTAATATGCAGCTCTTGC
>JAUWJC010000159.1 GCA_030607895.1 Pirellulales bacterium | reverse complement strand
CGTGCCAGTGTACCTCGATCCAGTGCTTCTTGTACAGGTAGGGCCCCCAATCAAGACTCTTCAGCTTTGGGCCCAGGATCAGCGGGTCGAACTCGAACAGCCCATCGGTTCGTGGCAGGAACCCGGTGCCGCAGCGGAGGATCATGTCCACGGCAATGCTCGCGTCGGCGCAGAGTCTGTCGCTTGGGGCCCCATTCTCAGCGGAAAAGCTGACACACGCCCAGGACAACATGCCGTGAGCCGTCATAAGGTCCATGGTGCGCCAGAAGAGCTTTTCGGCAACGTCTCTGTAGCCCAGCTTGAGCAGCCCTTGTAGCGGATACCAAACGGCAACGTCTACGATGATGCCTCCATCTTCACCCGCATGATGATTGGCCCGATCGTCGGCAAGAGGAATTGCCGGCAGGACGTACTGCGACCAGAATTCCTTTGGATTGGTCATATGTTCCCCCAGCCGGTCGGCCTGCGAGCGATTAGGCACACCGGCCCAGAGTGTCTGAAACGCGGCTACCGACATGACATCCGACCGTTTGCGGTCCTTTGTGGCGTAGTCGAAGTAGAACCCGATCTTGTCATCCCACATCAGGCGGTTGATGGCATTGCGGATCAGCTTGGCCTGATGCTCGAATTGAGACGCTTTCGCCGAGTCGCCGGCGGCCCGGGCGATGGCAGCCGCCTGGCGGCAGGTCTGATAGCGCCAGGCGTTGGCATCGATATGGGCCAGCGGCTGATTCATCTTCGATCCCCACCACACTTTACCCTTCGTGAATGGCTTGTAACGCGTGGAACCGTCATAGTGAGGAAGCATGCCGTTGCGTGCGGCCAGGTGCTCGAATTCAACTCCCGATCGGCTCTCCGCCGTGGTGCGAACAACCTCCTTGATAAGGTCGAAGAACTCAGGGTCGTCGGAGCACTTGGCGAACTCGTACACGGGCAGTGCCGGATGGTACAGGCCCCAGGCGAGGGTCGTCCGCGGAGGTCCAAACGGCTGGAGCGGCGTGCAGCGCGGACGCTCCAGACACCTCCGTATGGCCCGCCGGCCGAACGACTTGTCGTTGAGCCACCGCAAATACACAGAGCAAGTTGCCATGTTTTCCGCCCACATGTTGATCCCGTTGTAGCCGACCTTTCTGAAGGTCAGGTACGGATCCGCATACGGCTCGAAGGGGATGTCCACCATGTTGAAGCGGACCGCATAGGCACAGTAGTTGTAAATGTCGACGAGTCTCTGATCGGAGCAGCCGAATGCGGGCACAATTCGCGAGAAGAAGTCACGATACTCCCGCCGACACCGCTGGGCGACCGAAACGGAGGACTTCCGTTGGGCAATCAACGGATCGCGAATATCCGCGACGCGGTAGCCCGGCTTCAACCGCACAACAAGCTCCGCCTTGGCGCTGGGGGCCAACTCGATGCGATAACCGATCGGCTTTTCCTTCCCCACGACCTTCACATCTACATTGGAGGCAACGTCAAGCCCCAGAAGATAATGGAACACGGTCTGGCCGACCCATACTCCCGATTGCCGGTGCCACTTGCCGGGCAGATTGAACGAGCCGGATAGAGACAGCGTTACCGGTCTGTCCGCGGCCAGCGAGATCTTCACCTCCAACATATCGCTGAAGTCAATCGCGCTGTCCACGTTCATGCGGACGCCGGGCGCCTCGAAGACCGTCTGGAGGTGATGCGGCTGGAATCGCAGGCTCGTGCCTTTCAGCGCTATGGGTTTTCCATCGCTATCCAGCAACGTCATCTGTCCGGCATTACCCCTCAGATAGGCACGGTAACCGGACATTTCCTTCGGTGCTTCCGGGGTGGGGGCCGGCCCAAACACGAACTGGCCCAACGATGGCCTCAGCCGGCTCCGACTCACGGCATGGCGGAGAAATGAGTTGCCCGCCTGGTAGCCGTACTGGTCCGAACAGATCGCGTCGGGGTAGTCCGTGGGATGCTCGGGCAGTGTCATGTCGAAGCGGAACGGCTCGCGGGGCCTAAGAAACGGCGATTCCTGGATCGCGTCCGACAATGGATAACGCTCCAAGAGCCACGAGTAGCAGTCCCACGGCTTCCGCTCTGCCGATCCGAGTTTAGCCGTACCGGGGCCCTTCGTTGTGGTGAACCGAAGCTGATAAATCCGCCGAGGCTTGACGCCGCCGAAGCCCTTGCTGATGTCGTAGCGCAACACCACGGCGGTTCGCTGCTTCCCGGGAGCGAGCTGGATGGGACGATCCACGCGAATCCACCTGGGGACCTCGTTCATACCCAGTCCCGTGCTGGGCACGGCCAGGGATTGCTTGTCGTGCACTTTGCCGTCAACCCAAATCTGGATCGTTGCATCGCCGGCGGCCTTGATCTCCAGCGACAATTGTTCGATTCCGCTGGTGTTCAGGTCGTACTCGACCACGCTGCGGACAACGATGAACTTACCGTATTTGTCCGTGCCTTCCTTCACGTCGCCTCGGCCGAACTCTCCAGCAGAGACGGTCAGATTGTCGGTTTCCTGCCCGAGCGCACTGGCAGAAGAAATCGCCAGCCCGACCGGCAATAGCATTCCGGCAAGCATGGAGGCCCATCCGGAAGCCACACTTCTGGACCGTGAGGGTGTGGGCTTGCGTTTCATTGGTGCTGATCCTTAGTGTTATTGTACACAAGTGTTATTGTACACAAGTGTTATTGTACACAAGTGTTATTGTACACAAGTGTTATTGTACACCTTTGCCTCGGCCAGGGCCCACATCAGAAAGGCGTTGTGAATAATCCACGGTTCGCTGCTGACGTAGTGGCCCGGCATCATGTCGGGCCGGTCGTACTCGTCGGCGAAGATGCCTTGAAGCGGTGTGCCCGGCAACCATGGCGTGCGCGGCTGGAACCCGGTGAACACGTACTCCGGGGTGGGCACGTGCCCGAAGCCGATTACCAGGCTGATGCCGAACGGGTTGGCGCCGAACAGCCAGTCCAGTTGCCGCTGTGCGATGGCTGCACACTCGGGCCGGTCCAGCAGCCGGGCGGCCTTGAACAGCGCCACTGCCAAACCCGCACGATAGCTGCTCCTGGCACCGCCTGAGGTCGTGGCAAAATACCGATAACCCAGGTCGCCGACCTTGCGATCGACCGGGACACGGCCGGTGCTATACTGGCTCGGTTTCGTGGGCTTGCGGAGATGTACGCCCCTGGGGACCAGCCCGAAGGCATTACGGGCGGCCATCACCTGCGTGCAATCTCGGACGTGCATTTCCAGGGCCTGACGCCACGATTGGTTCTTGGGGTGCTTCGGCAGTGCCTCGATAATCTCGCAGAAGGCGATCAGCGACAGCGGATCGATCAACCCCAGGAAAACGCCGTTTTTCCGCTCGGAATTCTCGTAGAAGAACCCTCGTACCTGTTTTTGGTTGCCGATCCACTCCTGCTCTTGAAAGGCCACGAACCGCTCGGCCATATCCAGGGCGTATTGCTTGTATTTCTCCTCCTTGGTTGCCCGAAACATCTGGAGCCCGGCGGAGATGCCCGATCCGGTATCATAGTAGGCGTACCGATTGCCGCGTTTGGCCGCGGTGTCGATTACCCACTGAAAACACCGTCGGGCCTTGTCCAGACCCAGCGCCGCGTAGTCGGGATCAACATCTCCGTAGTCGTGTGCCACCATGGCTTGTGTCCAGATGAACACGTGCTGGTTGGCCAGGTTTGAGCCGCGCAGGTTGGTTTGGCGGTCGTCCTTGTTGCCGGGTATGTTGTCGGTCCACCGGTTGGCGTACAAGGGCCCGGCCCGATCGCCGCCGACCCCGGCGGAATAGATATATCCGGCCGGGTCCTGTAGCTTGTGAAGGTAGAGGTTACCCCATCGCACCTCTTCGTAGATCCTGCTTCTCAAGCCCGCGCCGTCCATGAGCACCGCCGTATTCAACAGACCGGGCATACTCGCCACCGACGGCGCTACCCACTTGTTCAGACCGCTGGAATTGTGCCATCCGCCGACCAGGTCCACTGATTTGCCGTTGTCGGTCCGCTTTGCATCGTCCAGGTGGCACGGCCCGTTGTAGCCGGTCTTGCTGGGACCGCACCGCTGGACGGCGAAGAACTCCAGCGACTTGGCTACCACGTCGTCGTTGATGTCATGGGCGATGCGGAAGATGTGCGAGGCGATCGATAGTGTTTTGCCGGACAGGCCGACCCAAATCTGGTATTTCCCGGGTTTATTGCACTTGGAGAACTCACCCACGTGATAGGTCCCGAAATCACCCGACACACGCCGCAGTTTTCCCGAAAGCTCACGCCCCTTGCCAACGTCAATCAGCGAGAAGGTTTCGGGCGCCCCTTCTCCAAGTCCTTCGACGACGAACCATTTCGCCCCGTTGGTCAGATAGCCCATCTGGTTCGTAAAGACGTTCCTTCGCACGGGCACATCCGGCGGGGTGGGTTCTGCTTGCGGCTGTTGTGCGGCGGCCGGCAAAACGGCGCCGAGAAGCAATACGGCTGCTGCCGTCATGACCTTCATTTGTTCACCTTTCGTAATGTAGTCGAGTTACTCGGATGGTCTCGGTATTCCGGAACTGAAACCAGGTTCAAGGGCTTCTGTCAGATCCGGCAGGAGCCGATGCGACGCGGGGCGCGGCATCCGCCTTCAGGTCGCCCAGGGCGAATTGAATGCCGGCCAGGTAATGCTTGAGGATCGCCGGCCGCCAGTAGACGTCCTGCTGGTGCCCCAGGGCGCAATAGAAGACCCGGCCCCGGCCATAGTTCCGAATCCAACTCAGGGCGAAATCGCCGTCGGTCCGCTTGATATCCGGTTTGTTCATGTCGGTGCGGGCCGTGTCGAGGCTCAGCAGCACGCGAACCTTTTTCCGCGAGAAATGATCGAACTCGAAAATCTCGTCGGTGTGTTGAAACGGTGCGGCGCCGAAACATTGCACCAGCGGATGCGCGGGCTCATCCAATTTAATGGTGACAGTGCTTCCCACCCACCACGGATGGCTGATCGAGTATCCGCCGATCATATCGGTATATTCCGGCCAGTCGAGATGGGCCGCACAGTGGATACCCACCAGCCCTCGCCCGCCGCGGACGAATTCCAGCAAGTTTTTTCGCCGCACCGGATCGGGCAGAGGATTGCCGCAGTTGTTGTTGAAGACCACGGCGTCGAACTCGAATAGCTTCTCCCGGTCGAACATCGCTGGATCGTCGCTCAACACGGCCGTATAGGCGCCGGTCTTTTCGCCGAGAATTCGCAATGCCTGCGCGCCCCACGGGATCGACTTGTGAACGTACCCATCGGCCCTTGAGAAAACGAGGATTCTTCTGGGCTTCTTCGGCTTCGCCGGCGCATTGTCCGGCGCGGCCAGGCGGATCTTTTCAAGGTCTTCTTTCGGAACGTCGGCGCTGGACGAAACGTCCGCCTTGCCTACGGCAACGATCAGAACAAAAATAATGACAGGATGGTGAAGCATGAAAGTTCTCCTTTCGAGGTTCATTTTAGTGTTGGTCCGGCCGCGGAATGCGTCACGGATGCCACGGCGCCCGCATGTCGCGAGTGAGCATCTTATTGGCTTCGTCGTCGCCGACGAATTGTTCTTTCGCGGGGTTCCAGTGCAACTTTCGTTTCAGCCGCGTGGCGATGTCGCTGAGCTGGCATACGGTATTGGTGCGGTGGCCGATTTCCACCGTCGCCGCAGGGTCCTTGCGGCTTCGCACGCAGTCGAGGAAATTGCGCACGTGTGGGGGGGAGCCGTCGCGAGAAACCCCCTCCTTATAGCCGGCAGGCAATCGGCTTTGCAGTTTCGACTTGAACGAGTCCGGGCCGGCCGTGATCCGTCTGCGGTTGACGTACACACGCGCGTCACTCCCCTCGAAACGTATTCCCATCGGTATCTCGTCCTCGCTTGCGAAAACCACTCGCCCGCTATTGGCGTAGTGGAATTCGGTGTGCCAGGAGGTGGGGCAATCGCAAATTCCCTCGGTGGGAAAGACGCCGCGGGTCGATTCGATTTCCACCGGCCCGGTCTGGTCGGCAGCGTTGCCCCACTGGGCAATGTCGAGGTTGTGGCAGCCCCAGCCGGCCTGGTAGCCGATGCTGTAATCGTAGGTCGACATCCATACCAGGTTGACGACGCGTTCGGGCTGGTAGGGTTTCACCGGCGCGGGACCGAGCCAAAGGTCGTAATCGAACCCCTCGGGCACGGGCTGGGGATTGACTGCCGGCCCGGTACGGTTGCCCGGCACCCCAACCTTGATGGTGTGCAGTTTACCCAAATCTCCTTTGCAGACCATGTCCACGGCGAGTTGGAAGATCGGATCGCTCCGTTGTTGTTGGCCGACCTGGAACACGCACTTGTTCTCGCGGACCGCTTTCACCACGGCCTGCCCCTCGGCCACGGTGCGCGTCATCGCCTTCTCGCAATAGATGTCCTTCTTCGCCCGAGCCGCGCCGGCGGCCATCAGCCCGTGCCAGTTCTCGGGAGAAGTGATCACCACGGCGTCGATGTCACGACGGGCGAGCAGGTCGCGGAAGTCGTTGTAGTCCGCGCATCCCTTGAATGTGCCGTCGGCTCGCCTGGCAGCGTAGCCCTTCTCGAAGAACGCCTTCAGCGCTTTCCGCTTCTGCCGAAACGGGTCGCAAGTGGCCACGATCTGCGCATCGGCCATGCCCATCAGATGTTTGGCAAGTTGGTTTGCTCGTTGCCCCGAGCCGATCATGCCAATCGCGATTCGTTCACCGGCCGCAATCTGACCGTCTCTTCCGAGTGCCGGAGCCGACACGATCATCGGCGCCGCTGCGACGGCAGCGCCGGCGCCTTCCAGGAAACGGCGCCGACCGATGCGGTTTTGATTATCCGTGCATTGACGATTCATGTGTATTTCCTTTCGCTTGAGTCACTTACCTTGGTCTGTTGCGTCAAAAACCGTTGAATACGTCGACTACTTTTCCAGTTCTGATGGATTCCCACGCCGCCACGCCGGCCGCCACCGATTTCGCGCCGTCGAGCACACCGGGCGATGGGTCGCGATCATTGTCCAGACAATCCTGGAAATGCCGCATGTAGCGAATCACCGTCGCACCATGGCCGTAAGCGCTGCGGTCGCGCTCGGCGTCGAAGTGTGTTACGACCGATGCGTGCCCAGGGATATCGTCGCGAACCACGCGGATTTCGCCCGGCTCATTGTCGCTCAACTCGGCCTGCAGGCTGCCGGCCGTACCGTAGACGCCAAACTGGTACATCGGCATGGGCGGATGCACGACCCCGTAGAGGCCGGCGACCCGCCCGATCGCGCCCGAGGTGAACTCCAGGTTGATGAAGAAGTTGTCTTCGAGAGGGTAGGCCGGCGTCAGGTTGCCCTTGACACCAAACGCCTGAACGCGGCGAATATCGCCGCCGAACGCGCGGAGAATGTCGATGCAATGGACGCAACCGCCGAACATGAAGTCCTGCGGCATGGTCAACCGCCAGGGCGTTAACTCGAACACCGGCCGCATGTCGTGAACGTAGTGACTTTCCAAGGCGATCAAGGCGCCAAGCTCGCCCGCATCGAAACACTGCTTGGCGTGAACAAATTGGCGGTCGAATCGCATCGTCTGACCGACCAGAAACCTGACGTTACGCTCTCGCACCAGCCGCACCAGCCTTTGGGCATCCTCGAGCCGCGTGACCATCGGCTTGGTGCAGACAACGTGTTTGCCGTGCTCCAGCGCGGCAATGCAATGCTCGGCATGCAGAGCGTCGGGCGAGTAAACACATACCACCTCCACGTCATCGCGAGCAACCAACTGGCGGTAGTCGGTAGTCCAGAATGGCGCCTCGATATCGCGAGCACAGCGCCGGATAACTTCTTCCGGCAGACCGCAAATCGCCGTGATTGTGTAGCGCAGGTCAGGCTCGTCGCCGAGCAGGGTCAGTGTCGAGGCCATGTTCGTCGGCCCCATGCCAATTACGCCCAGTCGGATTCTCGTCATGGTCATGGTAATTCCAATTCCGTGGCTCTTCCGGTTTTAGTGCAAACTCCCAGAGGGTGCAAGTCGGGGTTTGCGCGGGGTTTGGGCCGAAAAAGGGACCAGGTTTAATTTGCCGGAACGGCCCGGAGGGTGCTTCGCACAAATTAAACCTGGTCCCTTTTCGGCTCCGACGATGACTTCATTTTTTACCCGCAGAAATCAGGCTGTCAAGGGTCCGAGGGCCCCAAGGATCCGGTATTCCGGGGTATTCGGGGGACACAATACTAATTTTCATCAATGACCCGCTTAAAGGGGTAAATCGTCGGTTTGACGGGTCCCGTACTCGTCACGCTCCGCGTGACGGATCTGCATCACGCGGAGCGTGATGAGTACAGGCCGCTTCGGCCCGAGTATGTGCGGG
>JAUWJC010000226.1 GCA_030607895.1 Pirellulales bacterium | reverse complement strand
GCCGGCGCGTGGTCTTCGCGCCCCACGCTCGATCCACCGGATATCAACACAACGTCGGCCTGCTGGCGCATTGTCCGAAGTATTGTTTCGGGTTCATCCGGTACAATATCTCCACAGGCATCTCCACCGGCATCTCCACCGGCATCTCTACCGGCGGCCAGCCCGCCGTCGCGCTCGACCAGTGCGGTCAGCATCGGGCCATTGGCATCGGCAATTCTTGGAGGCTCCGGCTTCGAGCCGGCCGGTAGAAGCTCGTTGCCCGTTATGATAATCCGCACCCGCGGCCGGCCAACCACCGGCACTTCATTCATTCCAATCGACGAGAGCACGCCCACGTCTTGCGGCCGCAACAGCCGGCCGGCAGGCAGGACGGCACTTCCGGCCGCCACGTCTTCGCCAATACAACTGACGTGCTTGCCGGGCGAGACTTCACCCTGGGCCAAGATACGGTTCGCTTCGATCTCGACCAGTTCGACCGGCAGCACGGCATTGGCTCCGTTGGGCATGGGCGCGCCGGTCATAATCTCGACGGCCTGACCCGGCCGGACCGCTGCCGAAAAAGGCCGGCCGGGCAACGACTCGCCCACTACCTCCAGCGCCAGCCGATTGTAGGCCGACGCACCCTGCGTGTCGGCCGCACGCAGGGCGAACCCGTCCATCATCGAGCGGTCGAAGCAGGGCACGTCGACAGGGCTTGTCACCTCTCGGGCCAGCACCCGGCCGGCCGACTGGGCAAGCGGCACGGTCTGGGGCGCCAGACGAGCAGCTTGCTCGTCCAGCCAGACCAGCGCATCGGCAACCGTCGTCCGCCGGGCAAAGCCCCGCATTCGCACATCGCCACTGCGTGGGGTAGATTCGCACATGGCAGTGATTTCCCAGCAGTGATTTCCCAGCAGCGATTTCCCAAATTGACACAGCCATCATACGGTCTTGCAGCCGGTTGTTCCAGGCGGGAGTTTCGGTGGAGGTTTCAGAGCCAGGCCGCGTCAAAATACCGGGCCGACACGGCCCGGCTCCGAAAAGTTCTTGCCATTGGTGCTTGTGTCGCGAGGCCCGGGCGGTAATACTGACCTGGGTTGGAGGTGAACAGTCGCAGTTTCAGCAAACCCGGTCATACGACAAGGAGAATGGACGATGAACTACAAGCGAGGTTCCGTGATCAGCCTTGGCAAGATGATCTTGGCCATCATGGCCGTATTATGGGCGGCTTCCGCCCGAGCTGCCGAGACGATTTCTATCGGCCAAGAGGCCAAGGCTACCTTGGAGAGAATCGGCACGGGCAAGGGAATCTGCGTTGTTCTCGGTTTACCCCGGGCAGATGCGCCGGGCTTTGTGACGGAACTGGCCGGCGGAAGCCGGCTGTTGGTGTATTTCCAGTCTCCAAGCAGCGACGAAGTGGCCCGGGTGAGAAAAACCGCGGCGGCGGCCGGGGTGCTGGGCAGGCACGTCTTCGTCGACCGGGGCAAGTGGGGTTCGATTCACCTGGCCGATAATCTGGCCGACGCGGTGCTGGTGGCTCCGGCCGCTGGGGCCGCCGTAAGCCGAGAAGAAGTCTTGCGCGTGCTGCATCCTCGGGGCAAAGCGATCATCGGCGGGGAGGAGATCGTCAAGCCCGCCCCCAAAGGCACCGACGATTGGAGCCATTTCCACCACGGCCCGGACAATAACCCGCAGTCAACCGACCAGGTCGCCCGCTGGCCCTATCTGACGCAGTTCCTCGCCGGGCCGATGTTCTGCCCGATGCCGGAAATCTCGGTCGCCGCGGGCGGGAAGGTCTACAGGGCATTCGGCCACATCTCCCACAAGGCAAATCAGAACGCCTTGCTCAACAAGCTGATTTGCATAAACGGCTATAACGGGACGATCCTCTGGGAACGCGACCTCCGCGAAGGGTTCATGATCCATCGCAACACGATGATTGCCACGCCCGAGACCCTGTACCTGGCCGACGACCAGTCGTGCAAGCTAATCGACGCCCGGACCGGTCAGATCAAGGACCAGATTGTGATTCCCGCCGGAGTTGCCGACGGACCGGTGTGGAAATGGATGGCTCTTGTTGACGGCGTGTTGTACGCGCTGGTCGGCGGCGAGGAAACGCCAATCGCCACCAAACGCTCGCGGACCCCGGGCATGGGACACTGGCCCTGGGGTATGTGGGCCGGTCACGATTACAAGAACTCTAAGACGAACTTCGGCTTCGGACGTACTTTCGTCGCCATCGACCCGGACGCGAAGAAAATCCTCTGGACCCATCGCGAGGAGGACTACCTCGACAGCCGCGGCGTGTGCATGAAGGGCCAACGCATTTATTTCTACGCGCCCGAGAAGTTTGTCGGGGGTCTCGACGCCAAGTCGGGCCGACCGGTGTGGAAGACCTCCGACGCCGGTTTGCTCGAAGCGATAGGTCCCAACGGCCGGGCGCAACTTTGGAAGACGGGCTATTCCACGACCACCTACATAAAGTGTGACGACGAGCGAGTCTTCTTTGCCGGGCCGCAAAGGAGCCGGTTGGTGGTCGTGCGGGCCGAGGATGGAAAGATGCTCTGGCAAAAAGAACACGGGAACTACCAGTTGGTGCTTCGCGACGACGGGTTCTATGCCGCCGGCCCGAAAGAGACCGGCTGCAAGATGACATACGACACCGGCAAGGAGTTGACACAACTGCCACACCGCCGGGCTTGCACGAGGGCAACCGGCAGCGTCGACAGCATCTTCTATCGCACTACGGGCGGGACCGTGCGGATCGACGTGGCCACGAACACTCCCCAGCACATCGCCCCAATGCGCCCGGCCTGCCAGGACGGCGTGATTATATCCGACGGCCTGCTCTACTGGGGCCCCTGGATGTGCGGGTGTCAGTTGTCGCTGTACGGCCATGTCTGCCTGGCGCCGGCCGGCAAGTTCAATTTCCGGCCACTTTTGGATGATTCCAGGCTCGAACCCGGCTCGGGAGACATCGCCGCGGCCGAGCCGCTGGAGGTCAAGCCGGGTGATTGGCCAACCTATCGGGGCGACAGCCGCCGGACGGGCGTTACCAAGACCAAGATAACTCGACAGCCGAAGCGTGGCTGGACGTTCCGAACGCCATGCGCCGCCATGCCAACCGCGCCGGTTGCCGCGGGCGGCATGGTCTTCGTAGGCGACTCGAGCGGGGCGGTCCACGCTCTGGACGCCGACGGAAAGCCGCTCTGGCAGGCATACACGAGCGGAGCGATCTTCTTCCCGCCGGTCGTGTCGAACGGGCGTGTGTACGTCGGCTCGGCCGATGGCCGCGTTTATGCCTTCGAGGCTACCACCGGCCGGCGACTGTGGACCTTCCGCCTGGCGCCTGCCGATAGGTGGATTCCCGTCTACGGCAAGCTGCTTTCCACCTGGCCGGTGGCCGGCGGCGTGGTGGTCGAGGACGGTGCCCTCTACGCGGCGGCCGGCATTGCCCACTACGACGGGACGTACGTGGTTGCGTTGGATGCGGTGACCGGAAAGGTCAAGTGGTATAACGACTCTTCCGGGATTCTGTCCAAATCGGCCCACAGCGGCGTCAGCCTGCAGGGCAACCTCTACATCCACAACGGCGAACTCTGCTTTCTCGGCGGGAACGTTTGCGAAACGGCACGATACGACCTCAAAACGGGAAAGTGCCTGAACCGGCCTTACGAAGGCGTCAACTCACGTTTCCATACCGCGTTCTATCCCTACTATCCGAAATACGGAAAGTGTCTGTCGCTGGATCACACCTTCGCCGACGGAAAGACTCTCTGCTACGATGCAAGCTACGAAGGCAACCGGCATTCCAAGCTGTCACTTTTCGAGCCGCTTCCGCCGGGTACGCCGAAGCCAGTGAAGCCGGCGTCTCGTTGGGGGCGATTTGGAAAGGGAAAATTTCGGCCCAAACCCATTTGGGTCGAGCAGTCCGGGCGCAAGTTCAACAGCTTCGTCGTGGGACCCGAAGTTCTACTTACCGCCGGCTATGCCGACTCGGGCGACGCACCGGCTTCTTTCCTAACCGCCATGGCCATCAAGGACGGCTCCGACATCTGGTGCCATCAGCTTCCGGCCGGCGTGGTGAAAGGTGGTACGGCCGTCGATCACACAGGCCGGATTTTCGTGTCCCTGGAGGACGGCCAGGTCGTCTGTTTTGCACCCTCGGAGTAGGCACCTTGCCCACTATCCACCATCCAGCGCTTCCATGACGATCCGCACCGCGTGCGGAATGGCGGCCTGAACTGCCGGCGTGCATTGTTCGACGATGGTTAAGATGTCTTCGGCCTCGATTGCGACCAGGAGGATGTTTTCGTCGGGGGGCAGATGGGCTTCGGCGCGGCGTCCGAAGGCAAGGGCGGTTGGCAGGTTCACGTCATGGGCCGACGCGCTGCGTTGCGTTGGCACGGCGCCAGGCGTGAGGCGGTGGATGGTGCCGGGCGGCGCGCCGGTACAAATAGCATCGATCACAATCGCCCGGTCGAATCCAATCATTCGTTCCATCAACCGCAGGCCGCCCCAGTAGTCCTCGTCCACTTCCACGTCGGGCCGGTCGGCCAGCAGCCCTTTCAATTGTGCGGCCACGTGTAGCCCAACGCTGTCGTCGGCCACCACCGGATTACCAAGCCCAAGCACAAGGATTTTCATAGTGACATTCTCGTCGAACATCAAACAGTGCAAACGCCCTGTCTACTTGTTCAATACAATCACGGCGGTGCGTTTCCTCAGGTCGAGCGTTATCACCATATGATCACCGATTTGGGCCTTCTGTTGGCGCAGAAAGGTACCCAAACCCCAGGCGCTGCCGTCTTTTGCGGCCAACGTCCCCACGTGGCGTCCGTCTTCGGCAAGGAGCTTGTATTTGCCCGATACCACGTTTTTGAGTGCGGCGGGCACCGTAATCACGGCGTAAGTACTGGCCGCCTTGGAAAGCCGATAACTCAGCCAGACTTTGCCGTCGTCGGTTCGGCCGTGATTGTCCAGGACTCGTTTAGGGAAGCGTTCCGCTTGGCGGTCGGCAATCATTGCCCCCACGGCTTTCGAGGAGACCTTTGACCCCAGCAACCCGTATACACTGTGTCCGAACTGGACAATTACCGGCGAACAGGCGATAAAGGCATGAAAGCTAAAGCGATTCATACCGGCGCCAACACACATATTTTCCAGTTCACCACGTTCCACCACCGGCCCGTACTCCTTGAGAATACCCACCAGTTTGGCCTCCACGCCGCGAAGCGATTTTTCCCAATCGCGGGGAGGGTCGGGGATGATGCGGTTACCTTCAATTCGCACGCCGGGCATCCGGCGGCAGAATTCCAGCAGGACGTTTTTCGGAGGCGGGACCTTCCATATCCGGCGATTCCGGCCGACCGCCCGGCGGAGGTCCGAAACATCAATCTCGCCGGCTACTGCCAGTATTTTGTCGATCATCTTGGGTAAACCGTGCTTGCTGATCGACAGCAGCCGGAACCAACCGCCCGACCGGCCCAACCAGCAAAAACCGTCGATCAACCGTAGGGTCTCGACCACAACGTCCGTATCCACCAGTCCCGAAAATCGCTCCGACAAGTCCCGAACGATCTGATCCACTTTGGCCAGTCCGTGGTAGTAGACCTCCTTCTTCGTCAACTCCACGGTTGTCATCGGTACGGCAATTTGGTCGGGTCGAACGGCCAGTTTGGCACCTTCCACTCGTGCGATGCTGAAAACAACCGGTCGACCGAGTAACTTGGCCGCAGCGGCCACGTTTTCCAGTTGCAGTCCCACCGCAGTCAGACCGGCCTCGCGCATTTCCTTCTGCAAACGGTCGGCCGGAGCGGGCAAACGCTCCTGGATGAACGCCAATGTCCGGTCGGCCGCCGGCGCGAAGATGGCCGCGGGGTTCTTCCTCTTGATCAGCTTGGCGCAGATTTGCCTGGTGCGTTCCCGGGTTATCCCGTGGCGGGCCCCGATCTCGGCCAGCGTATGACGCTGCCCGTCCTCCCACCCGTAATAGCCAATTAAGATGCCATGATTCCGCTCGTTGTGCGCGGGAGCGAAAATCTGAATCAGTTCCTCCTCCAAGGTCAACTCCGACATGGCCCGAACCCGCTGGCGTAACTGCCGAAGTTGCTCGGTGACGAATAGCGGATCGGGCGGGTCTTGGGTGCGGGTGATTAGCCGCTCGACCATTTGGTGCGCCGATTCGGCGTCAATGTCTACTTCGTGCATCAACGGGCCGAAGCGGAGATCGTCGCTGGTGATCCGCAAGGCCTCGGGAAGTTCCAGCAACCGCTCGGCCTCGGCAGTCAACTCTTGATCCAACCGGCCCTCGCACGCAAGCAGCGTCTCCAAACTGCTGAGAAGGTCGACCAGGCACCGTGGCCCAAACGCCCGAATCGCCAAAATCTCGCCAAGCGTGCGGTCGCCCAACGCCTCGGGGTGCTCGTCGAAGCCCTCGCGCTCGAGGCACAGATACGTGCGATGTTCCAAACTGAGTTGGTCGAGCTTAATTCCCTCCGGCGGTCGGGGGAAGTGCCGCTGGTGAAACGATTTGCGCGCACAACCGGCGGCTACCCGATCCACGACAACGTCGGCCAACTCGACGATCGTCTCTTCGGGCAGCTTGTCCCAGATGGTCTCATCAAGGTCGCACAGCCTAATCGTCTCGGCCTGCGTCCCACGTACCAGCCGCTTCGGCGCTTGGTCCATCAGGACTTCACGGAGCGTGGATGGTGCAAGCCGCTGGCCCGGTCGTGGATAGCGGTTTACCCCCCTTTTTGTCGCCATCTTGCGAAATCCTCTCCAACCGAGACAACCGGAAGTGTCCGTATTGTAACTAGCGCACCGGGCCTTGAAAAGGGGTGGGCCGAAAAAGGGACCAGGTTTAATTTGCCGCCTGCGGCCCGAAGGGTGCCAATAGTTTAGCCGCCGGGCT
>JAUWJC010000066.1 GCA_030607895.1 Pirellulales bacterium | reverse complement strand
TTCGTCATTCGTGCTTCGTCATTCGCCGCTAAAAGGGGATGTCGCTGCCACCGGGGGATTCCGGCGGCGGAGCGTCGTAACTCTGTTCCGGCGGAGCCGGCTGACTGTATTGGGAATCTTGCGGCGCGGGGCCACCGCCGTCGCTACCGCCGCCGCCGCGGCCACCACCACCACCCCCTCCGCCGCCCCGGGTCCCCAGCATCTGCATCCGATCACACACCACCTTTAACTTAGAGCGTTTCTGGCCCTCTTGTTCCCATTGGTCCAGTTTCAGCCGCCCTTCGATCAGCACGGGCGACCCCTTGCTGAGGTATTCACTGGCCACTTCGGCAGTTCGGGCCCAAAGGGTGACGTCCACGAACGTGGTCTCATCAACCCACTCCCCGTTCTGGTTTTTCCGACGATCGTTGACGGCCAGCCCGATATCCGTCACGGCCGTGCCGCTGGGGATGTAGCGGAGTTCCGGGTCGCGCGTGAGATTCCCAACCAGAATCACGCGATTAAAGCTTGCCATGGCTTAGTCCTTCTCGTTCGTCGCTTCCGATTTGTCCGTGTCCGCGGGATTGCTGTCAGCGGGATTGCTGTCAGCGGGACTATCGTCTTCAGGCTTATCCAACTCGGCGACGGTTGCGGGAACCGGACCCTTCGCGGCCTTTTCGGAGGCGTCCGTGTCTTTCTTGGTTTCCGTGTCCGGCTGGGCATGGGCCAGCAGGGTATCGACGATCCGCGGGTCGACCTTCAAGAACAGGACGCGTAGAAAGGCGTCGTTCAAGTGGCAGTTTCGCTCAACTTCCGCCAGTTTGGCGCCGTCGAGGTGAAAATAGGTTAGCCAATAGGTGCCCTTGCGGTGCCCCCTGATCGTATAGGCCAAGCGGCGTTCCTCCCACAATCGACTGACCAACAACCGGCCACCAGCTTTCTCGATTAGCTTGGAAACCCGACCCGAAACCCCTTCAGGATCTCGCCCGTAACGGTTCGAATCTAAAATGAACATCCCTTCGTAGACGTTTTCGGCCAAGACTTCGCTCCTTGTACGCTACACGGTTGAGAATCGCCTTCTCGTCCCTCGCCCCCAATCCCTCGTCCCTCAGTTATAGTAATTCATGCTATCCTCGATACCCTCACTCGCCCAATACAGCACCGCGCCGGCCGCGCGCCGGATGGCTTCTTCGATGTCGGGTATCTCGGTTTTAGTGAACTTGCTCAGTACATAGTCGACCGAGTCCCAATGCTCGGGCAAAGGCCCGATACCGCCTCGCAGTCGGGAGAACTCTTCGGTCCCCAGTCGCCGAATAATATCCCCTAACCCCTTCTGACCGCCCGAGGATCCTCGCGCCCGAAACCGCAGTTTCCCCAGCGGCAAGTTCAGGTCGTCGCAAACGACCAGCAACTCCTCATTAGGCAATTTGCAGAAACTCGAAGCCGCTTGAACGCTTATGCCGCTGTTGTTCATGTAAGTCAGCGGGCTCAACAACGAGGCCCTTTGGCCGTTCAGGTCGGCTTCGACCATCTCGCCCTGGAACTTCGCCTTCGGAGGTCCCGTGCCGAACTGTCGGGCCAACTCCCCCAGCACGGCAAATCCGACGTTGTGCCGGGTTCCTTGGTACTTGCGCTTGGGATTACCCAATCCAACCACGAGTTTCATGGGTTTCATCCCACGCTGGGCAGTTGTCAGCTATCAGTGGTCAGTTATCAGTGGTCAGTTTGAAGACTTGCACGAAACACTTCTCCCAAAACCTAAAATCCAACAACTGATAACTGACAACTGATAACTTAGCTGCGGTACTAATCGCCTTTTTTCTCCTCCTCTTCTTCCTTGCGACCGATTACTTCCGGCTCGGCCTCCATTGATGCGGCAACTTCCTCTTCCTCCGGCGCCGCGGCCGGCTCGACGCATTGAACGACTATGGCGTCCACGTCCGCAAGGATTATAGCTCCGGGGGGGATCTCCAAGTCGGCCACGGTAATCGAATCACCCAGCTTCAGTTGGTTGATGTTCACGCTCAGCTTCTCGGGAATGGCCTTGGCTTCGCACTCGAATTGCACCTCGTGAATCAGTTGCTCGACCGCCCCGCCTTCTTTCACGCCCGGGGCCTCACCGCGAAGCTCCAACACCAGACTTGTCTGGACCTTCTCGTGTTCCGAGACCCGGGTGAAATCGGCGTGCAAGACGTGCGTTCCCCAGGTGTCCCATTGCAGTTCGCGGATCAAGGCGTTCTCGTTGACCGCACCGGCCAGGGTCACCAACCGGCTCCCGTGGCGGAGGGCCGTGTCGAACTGATCGGCCGGCACCGACAGGCATACCGTCTCTTGGCCATGCCCGTAGAGCACCGCCGGGATAGTCCCGGCCGTCCTCATCCGGCGCGAGTTTCGTTTTCCTCGAGTGTGGCGAACCTCAACGTTGAGCACTTCCGCCATTAGCGTCCCCTGGCAAGCAAGAGTATTCGTTATTTTACCTTCCGTTGCGGAATCGCCCTAAGTACCGTACTCGCAACATCTTCCGACAATCCACCTTACCGTGCAAGCTGCTTTTCCCCGGGTAGCTTGCGACCGTTAAGGGGCGAACCTTATCATTTTGCCCGAATCTCCGTGGATTTCAACCCCAGCCAACCGGAATTTCGCCAACCGACGGGGATTGTCCCAAGGGAACCCCTGTTCCGGGACGGTTTTGGGCTATAATGGCCGCACTTGTACTCTTTTGACGGGCTCTTGCAACGGAGT
Source organism: Pirellulales bacterium (assembly GCA_030607895.1). Lineage (GTDB taxonomy): Bacteria > Planctomycetota > Planctomycetia > Pirellulales > Thermoguttaceae > JAUWJC01. The sequence continues at coordinate 9,523 of JAUWJC010000066.1, read as the reverse complement.
ATTGATGCTTTCACCCGCGGGGACGGAACTTCTGTCGATTTGTGTGCTGGCCGTAATCGGCGCGGCGATTGGCGTGTATGTTCTGCGGTACTTCCGCCGCACGCCGGGTACACCCATACAAGCTATTTTGCTCGTTTGGAACCTAGTTTGGGCGTGTCTGCTTTGGCGTGTTCGGATCAGCGGGCGGTTTCCGATACCGCCTGGCCAAGGTGCGATCATCGTCTGCAACCACACCTCACCGTCCGATCCTTCCGCCCTTTACCTGGCCACCAACCGGGTGGTGCATTTGATGGTAGCCAAGGAGTTCTGTTTGCATCCGCTGATGGCCGGGTTCTTTAGGGCGGCCGAGGCAATTCCGGTTGGCCGCGGCGGTATCGACACGGCGGCAACCAAACTGGCCATCCGCCTGGCCCAAAGCGGCGAGTTGGTGGGTATCTTTCCCGAAGGACGAATTAACACCACCGATCGCGTGCTGTTACCCGGCCGACCCGGCGCGGCAATGATTGCGTTGAAGGCCCGGGTGCCGATCGTGCCCTGCTACGTTACCGGCTGTCCTTACGACGGGACGCCCCACGGTGCATTTCTCATGCGCGGCAACATGCACCTGCGGATTGGTGCTCCGATTGATATTTCGCAGTACCTCGATCGTGCGAACGATCGGGACGTCCAGAAAGACCTGACGAAGCGTTTCCTGACGGAGATGGCCCGACTGGTCGGCCGTGCGGATTATCAGCCCGAACTAGCCGGCCGGTTCTATAAGCCCGGCCGGGATGAAGATTGATGCAACCGCATTGGTGCTGGAGCCGAAAAAGGGACCAGGTTTAATTTGTGCGAAGCACCCTCCGGGCCGTTCCGGCAAATTAAACCTGGTCCCTTTTTCGGCCGGACTACCGCCGGAACTGTTGGCACCAGTAGATGGTTCCGCTTTCGGTCCGATAGGCGGCCACGCCGATTCGCCGGTGGCTGCCGTTGAGAATGTTCGCCCGATGACCGGATGAGTTCATCCACGCGCTAACCGCGGTGCGGCTGTCGCGGTATCCCATGGCGATGTTCTCGGCTACCGAGTCGCCCGTGTGTTGAAGACTCCGGTTTCGGGTCATCCACTGACAATGTCGTCGCGCCGACTTGACCAGGCTATGATCGACCTTGAATTCCGGCAGGCCGTACTGACGCCGCTCTTCATTCGTGCGGTTGATGATGTTTCGCTCGATGGCGATCAGCTTGAGTTGATTGGCATTCTTGGGCTTGGTGGCCTCATCGGCACCCAACAGCAAAACGGTAGCGCAGAGCGTCAGCTTCGCAATCATCGACATCTCCTCTTCTCAGGGTTCCAGCGTGTTGTAAAACAGTTCGGTGGGAATGAGTCGCCGGGGCAACGCGGCAGAGACGAGTGGTCGTGTGACCATTGCCGGTCCGGCGACGGCGGGGGGCCGCATCCCAAGTCTCACATCCGAAGCTCGGTCTGTTTCCCTTCTTCTTGTGTATCGCTGTGCGGCAACTTGGGCATCCTGCGGAAACCTTTCGGGTGAGGACTCCTAAGATACTCGACCGCCCCGCGTTTTCAAGAGGTGCGGATGGATTTCGGCAAAAAAATCAGGACTGTCACCCCACCATCGTTCGGGTCCCAACCCGCCGACCCCCAGGCGAACGGCTATGGCCAACCGGATCGTGGCGTAATAGAATCTCGGCAGGAATCGCAGCCTGTTGAGAAAGGCTGTAGGAGGCGACTCCTGTCGCCGATGAATCGCCAGAACTACTTCGATCGGCGACAGGAGTCGCCGCCTACAATGGAGAGAACCATGCGCGACATCAGAATCGCGGCTGCCCAGTTTGAGACGCACGACCGCCAGAAGGACTACAACTTCAGCCGCATCGAGAACCTGGCCCGCCGCGCGGTCGCCGAAGGGGCCGAGATCGTCAGCTTTCACGAGGGCTCGATCACCGGGTACAGCTTCATCCAGGAATGCACGCGAGAGGAAATCATCGAGCTTGCCGAGCCGGTTCCCGGCGGACCGAGCACCGGCCGTCTCGTCAAGCTATCCAAGCAGCTTGGCGTGCCACTATTGGCTGGATTGATCGAGATCGACGGCGATGAGCTTTACAACACTTACGTGGCCGTTGCGCCGGACGGGTTTGTCTCCAGATTTCGCAAGCTGCACGCCTTTGTCAGCCCGCACCTAAGCTGGGGTAACGAGTTTCAGGTGTTCGAGCTATGCGGAATTCGGTGTAGCACGCTCATCTGCTACGACAATAACTTGGTGGAGAACCCTCGCATTGCCACGCTATTGGGAGCGGAGGTCATCTTTGCACCGCACGTTACCTGCGGACTGGAGAGCCCCATGCCCGGTCGCGGGAAGATCGACAAGAAGCTCTGGGACAACCGTCAACGCGATCCGGTGCCGCTACGGATGGAGTTCCTTGGCCCCAAGGGCCGTGGCTGGTTGATGCACTGGCTGCCAACCCGGGCATACGAAAACGGCGTCTACTATATCTTCAGCAACGCCGTGGGGGTGGATCACGATACGATCAAGACCGGCAATGCAATGGTAATCGACCCATTTGGCGAGATAATTGCCGAATCGCACGCGCTGGGAGACGACGTGGTAGTGGGCTTATGCACCCCGGAAAAGATCGAGCTTTCAGGCGGACGGCGGTACATCAACGCGCGTCGGCCGGACCTCTATGCCGAACTTGTCAAGCCACCCGCGGACGGCCGGCAGCCCGAAGTGAATCCCGGTTGGAGAATGAAATCGGAAGGCGGAAGGCGGAAGGCGGAAGGCGGAAGATAGAAGCGCAGAACTGTTTAGCGGTCGTCCAGCAGCATGTCATATGTATCGGCGGTTGGAAAGCCGTCGAGTTCATCGGGCGGGGCTTGGGGCTCGTCTTGCTGCTGTTGCTGGGGGAGTTCTCCTTCTTCAGAGGGCACCACGCCGCTGCCGGTCCAGGCGATGCCGGCGCCCAGCAAGAGTATGCCAACCAACACACACAAGACGACGCCAACATATGGCTTCCAGTAATCCCAAGGCGGCATGGTGCCGTCGTAGACGGGCACTGCCTCCATGATCTCGATATGCCGAGCTTTTGGAAACTTCTTGCGAACCTTCCGTTCCGCGGTTTCGGAGTCGGCTGCTCGGATAACGCCTTCGGATATCGTTACCCAGGAGACGTTGTGCGAGTTCGGGATTTCCGCCACATAAGGAAATCGCGGCATTTTTACGCTGCACGGTTAGGAACTGAATGTTCGTTATGCTGAGAACCGGATGAAATAGCGATTTCACGCTTCAAGCGGTATAAGAACTCCCCGCCGAGATCACCCGCTAGCAAGCAGCTTCCACTATAGTAGTATTCTAACCCCAGATGCTGCTGGCTGCCAAGTCCTTGGGCCCCATCGCTGTCGGATTTACATGGCAGTACCGCGGAATCGGAATGATCGTGCAAAGAGGACGGAGAATGACGGTCGCAAAACCGCTTGTCGACAGGGTCGCTTACCGGTGGTAAGACAATGGCCAATCGCAAGCCTCTGGCGTGTGTCCACAATGCGGACTGCCGTGTGTCCACAATGCGGAGTCCCCGATAATTCCTGCCCTGAAGGTACATTCCTATCGTTTCTTGCCCGTCTTTGCCACCATCGGTGTATTCTGCATCGTCACGTGCGTGGTTCGGTCCTCCGCTGTTCCCGGAGAATACGAGTTGGAACTTACCACCCACACGCAGACCGCAGCTATTGAAAATTCGGGCCCCCCGGTTGTTCCGGCCATTTACGTCGCGAGTTGCCCCAATCGCTCGGCGCGGCATGTTCGATCAGAACGGTATTCGTCCATGACGCCGCGACCACCAGTCACGGTTTTGTGTGTGACGGGGATTTGGCTTCGCCTGCTATTTCAACTTCGCCACAAGCCGGTCGACGCTGGCGGTGATGCGGTCCTCGATGTCTTCTCGCCAACGTTTGGCGGGCTGACCGTAAACGATGAAAGCGCCCGCCTCGTAGCCGCCTTCTTCCCAAACCCGGTGCGAGGGGATGTATGCCATGACGTCGTTCGTGTACCCGGCAACCCAAGTGTTGGGGCCGAATTTCTTCTTGAACTTCAGCGAATAGTCGACCACCACCTCGCCGCCCAGTGTGATCCAGAGCTGGTCCCCGTTATTGCAATTGCTGCCGAGTTTCCAGACTTGCACCGGGTAGCGGTAGGTCTTTGGTAAGGTCTTGCCTTCTTCCAGTTGTTTGAGCAAGCGTTTGGCCCAGCGTCCCGGATAACTGCCCTTGCGCGAAGTGACTTCCAACTCCTCCTTGGTCGGCTGGTCGCCGAAATCGAGCGTGACGAACTCGAAGGCCGTTTGCAGCTTCGGCGCGACCGGCCGCATCGACTTGTCCAGCACCTCTTCGACGCCGCCGGCCAACATCTTGCCGTACTTCTGGCAGAGTTCGACCGAACGGCGAGGCAGCGGGTTCTGGTCCGCCCCGCAACCGGCATAGAACATGGCGAGCATGTCGGGATGGGCCTTTTCCAGGTCGATCTGGGCGAACCCGGCGTAATCACCAGACCACTGCAAACAGCTCAACGTCGTGCAATGGCAGGCGTAGCCGAACACCACCGCCCGTAAATCGCCTCGTGGCGCACGAATCACCAGGACGGGAACGTCGTGGTCGAACGGTCCCTTGATGGGGATTCCCTGTTTTCGCATCTCGGGAATCTTGCTCTGGGGGTTGTTGCGCCGATTAACGGCGAACGGCGTGGTTCCCTGTCCGGCCCAGAGCGTGGCAGGTGTCATCTGCCCCAACGCCTGGCCTACCGCCGCGACCACGTCCTTTTCCAACTTGGCGGAATACTCCTGGATCATCGCCCGTTGGTTGTCGTCCAACGGATAGATGTCGTAGAGTGCGTCTTGCAGCACGGGCCCGGTGTGGGTATGGGAGCAGGCGAGCATGACCTGCGAGCGGTCCAGCTTGCAGCGTTTTTGAAGTTCCGCGCAGATCCGATCGTACATATCGCATGGCCAGCCCAGGTGATCGGCCGTGACGATTGCCGCCCGGTGCCCGGCCGCGTCTTCAATTGTGGCAATTTTCACCCAGAGATCGTGCAGCGTTCCTTCCGCCGGTTTCTTGCGGCCGCCGTACCCAGCCATCCAAAGCGGCTTTGCGGGCGTGATTTTCACCTTGGCCGTGCCCACCTTCCAGGTGGCGTCGGCCGCGGCAAGCAACCGAGGCGAGACTACAGCCAAGACTATCGCAACGACACAAAAACGGAACAGATGGCTCAATCGCATGGTAAATTCTCCTAACACGGGCACGGGTAAAGGATGAAGGCCGACAGCGGATTCCCGCCGCTTGCGGCTTCGCAGTATCAGCTTTCAACTCTCAACTTTCGACTCTCAACTCTCGTTTGGTCATGGATGGTGGGTGTTGGCAGTCCACTGCGAAGCCGCAAGCGGTGGTCACGGCCCTACAATTCAATAGGACCATTTCAATTCCCAGGTTCCCTTATAATTCCGGCCGACGGCAGATTCAAGCCCCCCTTGCGGCGGTTGCCACCAAATGCCGGTGCGGCTCCAGCCGGGTGCGAAGCGTGGGGTCCTCGACCGGCTTGCCTTTGCCCTTATTGTCTTTATACAGGATGACGGTCGCATCGTCGGGAACATCGAGCGGCATATTCACGTCGGCCGGCTTGTCGGTCGGATTGTGCAGCACCAGAACCAGCCTGTCGGCTTCTCGAAAACGGAACCCGACGAGCGCGCCGGCTTCGACCCGGGCAACTTCGCCGGCCGGCTTGGACCAATCCTCCTTGAAAAACACCTCGACCAGGAAGTAGTACCGGGTGCCCTTCTTGAAAACCACCTTGCCTTTCTCGCCGGCCTCGACGCTGAGCGGGTCGATCAGCGTGATCTCGGTGCTGCGGTACCGCTCGGGCTTGTCCAGGAAAAATGTCTCGCTCGGCTTCGTGAGGATCTTGGCGTAGTTGTGGTCGTGGATCTTTACGAGCAGCTTGCCGTACTTCCAGGTGCTGTCGCCGGACTGCTCGATCTGGCGTTTCATTCCCAGTCGTATCCGCCCGTGGACCGCCGCTTGGGTTTCATCGGCCGTGCATTGCAAGGCCACCAGCCCCACCAGTCGCGACTTGGACAGATACCACTGCTGCGTGCCTTCCCATGGAAAGAGCGCATCTTGTTTGTACGCCCAATTGGGCTTACTAACGGTGTACCGCACGGCCAGCGAGCCGAAGTCCGGGCCGAGCGGGGTGCTGAGCTTCTCGACAGCGCTGTGGCAGCGACCGCCGCGCCAGTGGTTTTCGGTGTGGTTGAGCCGCACCTCGGTGGTCACAACCTGAAGGGCCGAATCCATGGGCATCGGCCGGCGGGGCGGATCGGTAATCATGCAGCCGACGAAGGTATCTTTCCCCTGGTAGCCCACACCGTAGTTGCGCCCGTTGCCCGCAAAGCTCCACGTGCCGAACCGGCCGCGCGGGCCTTGGATGTCGGGGTCGTACATCACGTAGCCGTCGGGCAGCGGCTTTGACTTGATCGGTTTCCAGAATTCAGCCGCGATGGTACTGTGGTAGTTGTGCCCGAAACCCCAGACATTGGCGCAAATTTCGGCCACGCGTTTGTTGAGCGGGTCGTCGAACAGCCCGGCGATCACGTCAGGCCCCGGCGCCGCCCCGCCGCCCCAATAGTGTTTCCAGCAGGCGTCGGTGAAGTACTCGGGCACTGCGGCCGGTTCGACGTTGTACGGATAGAAGGGGATCGTCTTGCGAAGCATGGCCAACGTGGTCGGGTTCTTCGTAAGCTGCCAGAACCGGGCCGAGTAGAGCACGTTCAAATGGTGATAGACGAAACACTCGTTCTGCGTGCAAATGTATGTGAACGCCCCGTTGGGATACACGGCCGAGTCGAGGATCTTGACAAAAGCATCCCGCTCCTTCGCGTACTGTTGGCCGCCCCAGAGCCGATGAGCGAACTCCATGATGAGGATGTGATGTACATCCATGTTCGGGTAGGCGGGCTGCTTGACCCACGGTTTCTTGGCCAACCGGGCCAGGCCGTAGTCGGTAACCTGATAATCGGCCAACACCTTCAGCCCCGCTTCCAGGTCGGCACGTTTGGCCGGCGGCAATAGGTCAGGATAGGCACGCTGCAGCTCCAAATAACCGTCCACCGCCGGGACCAGGCAGAAGCGGTTGATGTTCGAGTCCCGGCCATAGATCGCCGTTCGGTCGACGTTGAAGTCGCCGTCGGTGTGCTGATGGGCGATCGTGTCGAGCAGGTTCAAGACGTTGGCCAGCAGGATAGGATCGTGCCGCAACGGGCTTTGTGGGCGGGTCATCGTCCAAATGATCGTGCCGGCGTCGTTACCCCGACCGCTGAACGACCAGGCGTTGGGAATCGACAGGTAGCCCTTGCGCCCCTTGGCCCAAGAGCGCTCCTGCTTCGCATAACGTCGCACGTGCTCGATGACGCTCTTGAAATACGGGTTGTTCTTGGCGCTGAGCGGGTCGCCCTGTCGGGGTGCCTTGTCGAGTACGCGGCCGAGCACGCATTGCGGATCGTCGAGTCGCTTTTCGAGATCGGCCAACAGGGCCGGCGCCTGCTCGACCAGTTCGCACTCTTCAGCTTTCAGCAGACGTTGGATGTCGTCGGCGCACCAGGCTAGGGCTGCCCAATAGACCCGGGCGACGTCGACGAACTTACCCTGCCCGGCCAGTGCGTCGAGCTTCTTGCCGATTTCGGCGAGCGTTTGCCGCGTTCTGGTCAACGAGGCGTTCACGTCGGTCACTGTTCGCTCGCGCTTCTGTTGGCGGCGCTTCATCCGGGCCTTTTCGTCTGCCGTGTAATCGGTGAAGGCGACGTCGTCGACGCGGATATCTACCGCCGGTTTTTTGCCCGCCGCATGGACCATGAACTCCAGGAAGATCAGCCCGGCAAGGTCCCGGTCGCGGATGCCGGCGGCGGGTGTCTTGAACTCGTCCAGGTCGAGGCTGATTTGGCGCCAGCCGGTGAAATCCAGTGTCGTGGTCTGCTCTTCGTTGATGTAGTAGAGCGACCGTTTTTTGTCCGGGCTGGGTGCTCCGAGATGGACCTGCAACTGGTGCCCGCTGCCGTCGCCACGAACGCGAAACGTAACGTGCGCCACTCCCTCGGCCGAGCGCGGCTCGAAGTACCGCGTGGTCCAAGTGAATGTGAACGGTTTGAAAAAACTTTCCAACCGCAGCGACTTGTTGCCCATCTCCGTGACGATAGACCGCTGGGCGTTATTTTTGTGTCGCCAGTCGTCGACGGTACACTCATTGAAATCCCACTTCGTGCCCAAGAGCGACGGCCTCTTTGGCTCCTGCTCCGGCGAAGGGCTGGCGTTGTCGGCCGAAAACCCCAGGCCGGCAAGACCGACCATCACGATCGCCGGAATCAGCAGCAAGAAAACGCGCTGCGCGAAAGCCCGAATCTCGCCCGAAAGGAACTGAAGCATAGCATTTCTCCGTGACTATCTTGATTGGTCTGGTTAGTGGACATTGCGAAGCCGCAAGCGGCACGCTTCCGCATTCACTTCCGTATCCGCTCCATTGGCGGCAGGGTTGTCTTGCTGAAGGCTTGCCAGCGGGCTTCGCCCTGGTTTCGCTTCGCCATGCCCGGGTGCATCCACAGCCCGTAGCGCAACCGCAACGGTTTGCTAGGCGTTGAGGCTGAGCATCCATGCGCCGTCGTCACCGTCGGCGGTCTGTAGGGTTCGCTGATGAACGATGCGTCCTTTGCCCCGGTCACCCCAAAAATCAACACCGGCTACTTTGTGATGGGAAATCCACACCGAGTTGTGATGCGAGTGTCCCACCGGATCGTGTGGATGGCCCATCCGCGTGAGCGACCGGCCGCTCGGGCCGATCACCGGGAAACAAAACGGGCGTTTCAACGAGGCCCCAAAGTGGTAGCGGGTCAACTCGCGACCCAAATGCTGAAACGACGCCTGCTGGTACGGCAGCGGAACGACTTGCACGGCCGGCACGGGTTTCGCTTCCGGCAATTCCGGGTCGCCGGCTTGTGCACCCGTTGTATCAGCGCCGGCCAGACATAACCACGTTATCGCCAACGGCAATGCTAGAAAACGGTATCTCATCATCATCTCCCGTTGCACGAGCGCTAAGGTTTGCTCCAAAGTCCAAACACCTGCTTCCGGCCAGGGTCACTACTACTCTGCACTTTAGGGGATCACGCGGCGAGGGCAATCAGGTTTTGGAAGAGCATCCACAATTTGCGGTGGTCGGGGCTGTGAGGCAGAGCGGCCAGGAATTTTTTCCCCAGCATTTCTCGGGAAATTGAACGCCGCCGGTCCGCATGCGAGGGACGACGGTCCTCGTTGTCCCAAGGACGATCACGGCGGTCACTCAATTGCGACTTTTCCACGTCCCAACAACATAACTCGACCAAAGTGTACGCCCATTGGTTCAAGTGCCAACATCCAATGTTCGACCACACGTTGCGAACTTGTTGCTGTCCCGCGCCCCAAACTTCCTTCACGTCGTGGAAGTGTTCTTCGATC
>JAUWJC010000138.1 GCA_030607895.1 Pirellulales bacterium | reverse complement strand
GTACTTTCTACAGCCATCCTACATCTGCACACGCACCACTTCCTAGTGACCACTGACCACTGACCACTGACAACTGACAACTGACAACTGATAGCTGATAACTGCAAAATGTCCGACCAACCCACCAATCCGTCGCCGGACGCCGATCATGGCCGTTACGTGGTCATAGCCCGACGCTATCGACCCCAAACCTTCGATGACCTGGTTGGCCAGGAGCACGTGGCCAAAGCGTTGGCAGGGGCGATTTCGAGCAATCGGGTGGGACATGCCTATCTGTTTACCGGCGCCCGGGGGGTTGGCAAAACATCGGCTGCCCGAATCTTCGCCAATGCCCGCACCTGCGAGAATGCCACCGCGCCCGTCCCCTGCAACCAGTGCGATATCTGCCAAAGCATCACTTCCGGCAACGACATCGACGTGCTGGAAATCGACGGTGCCAGCAACCGCGGGATCGACGAGATCCGCCAACTCCGACAGAACGTGGGCGTGCGTCCCAGCCGGGCGAGGCTGAAGATATACATTATCGACGAAGTCCACATGCTCACCCGAGAGGCCTTCAACGCCCTGTTGAAAACCCTCGAAGAACCGCCGGAGCATGTGAAGTTCATCTTCTGCACGACCGAACCCTCGAAAATTCCCGTCACCATACTCTCGCGGTGCCAGCGTTTCGATTTTGCGGGGATAGACGCGGGCGCGATCGGGCAGCGGTTGCAGCAGATTGTCGAGGCCGAGGCGGTTTCGGCGGAGCCGGAAGCCCTCGATTTGCTCGCCCGACGGGCAACCGGCTCGATGCGCGACGCGCAATCGCTTCTGGAGCAACTGCTGGCATTCGCTCCGGACCGAATTACACTGGCCGAGGTACACGGCATGTTGGGCACGGCGGCCGACGAGCGACTGGGTGAGTTGGTCGGCCACCTGGTTCGGCGCGACTCCCGGGCGGCTTTGGAAGTGCTGGCCGCCGCACTCGAGGAGGGCGTCGAGGTAGCCCAGCTTATCGAGCAGCTTTTCGTCTATCTTCGCGATTGCATGGCCGCGGCGGTTGGCTGCCCGGCCGATACGTTGCTCTGTGCCTTGCCCGCCAACCGGCAACAGGTTGTCGAGTACGGCAAGCAGTTGGGGCTCGAGACGGTGCTGGCGGTAATGCAGATTCTGGACCAGACGCTTTCTCGCATGCGTTACAGCAGCCAAGCCCGGATTCTGGCGGAATTGGCCCTGGTGCGCATCAGCAAGCTGGATGACCTGGAGGAGCTGCCGGCATTGATTGCCCGATTGCAAAGCGGTGCGTCGCCGACGCGTGGGCCGATGGTGGCGGCTCAAAAAAAAACTGAGCGGCCGGCCGTAGTCAGTTCGGCGGGGTCGCCACCCGTCCCGTCGGATGGTTCAGTTACCGCGTTGACGGCGGACAACGCCGCCGAGGTTTGGAATCAGGTGTTGTCGAAGGTTCCGGGTCTTGGGGCCGATAATGCGAAGCACTTCGATCGCGTAGCAATTTCCGCGCCAAACCGGCTGGTAATCAGCTTCAAACCGGGGTATACTTTTCAGAAGTCGGTTTGCGAGCGTCCCGATCAGGTCGCCCGATTCGAGAAAGCGTTGGCCAAATTGACCGGCCGGCCGATTCGCATCGAATTCAAATTGACCGAGGGCGAGCCGGCCAAAGACGAGGGTACCGCACCGTCGCGGGGTATCCCTCCCCATCAGCGAATGAGAGAAGTTGCAGCGCACCCGATGGTCCGTCGTGCGGGAGAGCTGTTCGGCGCCCAGCCGACCCGAGTGGACGAGGCTCCGAAAGGGCAATAGCAAAGGGCTTAGGTCCGTTTACAGTTTAAGCAGGTACGAATGATGAACGTATTCAAGGACATGGCCGGGTTGGGCTCAATCCTGAAGCAGGCGCAAGAGATCGGCGGGCGGATGCAGGGGCTCAGCGAGGAGTTGAAGTCGCGGCGCGCCACCGGTTCGGCCGGTGGGGGAATGGTCGAGATTGAAGTGAACGGATTAGTGGAAGTGCTGCGGTGCAGAATCGACGAACAGTTGATCGCCCGTGGCGACCGCGAGTTGATTGAAGATCTTGTGGCCACGGCCGTCAACCAGGCAGTGATAAAAGCCAAGCAGCAGCACGCTGAAGCGATGAGATCGTTGACAGGCGGCCTGGAAATTCCCGGACTAAACAACGCCTTGGGGAACTTCCTCGGGGAAGATAAACCGAGCGAGTCGTAGCGTAGTCTTCAGTTATTGGTTCGTGTTCCCGGGGATTCGCTTCGCTCATCCCCGGGCGTGTACTATTCATTATCCACTGACCACTATCCACTGACCACTATCCACTGACCACTATCCACTACAGTGCCGGAACTTACGCAATCGGTAACCAACCTGATCGATCAGTTCGCCAGGTTGCCCGGCATCGGCAGGAAGTCGGCCGAGCGGTTGGCGTACCACGTACTGCGGATGCACAAGTCCGAGGCGTTGGCGTTGGCCGACGCGGTGCGCGACGTCAAGGAGAACGTAAGATACTGCCGGAACTGTTTCAATTTATCAGAAGAGGATGAGTGCGCGATTTGCCGCGACCCGAGACGCGAGCGCGACAAGCTGTGCGTGGTGGAACAGCCTCGCGACTTGATGTCGCTCGAGCAGACGGGCATGTATCGCGGCTTGTACCATGTATTGCTGGGAAGAATTGCCCCACTGGAAGGAATTGGGGCGGAGCAGCTTACGATAGACGCGTTGGTGCGCCGGGTTCGCGAGGGCACAATCAAGGAACTGATTATGGCAACCAATCCGACGGTGGAGGGCGACGGCACGGCGCTATATATCTCCAACCTGTTGGCCGAGTTGCCCGTGCGGATCACGCGGTTGGCTCGCGGCCTGACAACCGGCAGCGTGCTGGAATATGCCAACAAGGAAATGCTGGCGGACGCTTTGTCTGGGCGCCGCGAGTTTTAGGTAGTTGTCAGTTATCAGTTATCAGTTGTCAGTGCGTAGGGTTTCGGTTTTCCGAGATTCGGGTATTACGGAATGCGACTTTCGCTCGGTCAAGAACTCCGACTAGTGCAGAAGCAGGTGCTGGCTCCGCGGATGATCCAGTCGATGGAGATTCTGCAGTTGCCGATCATGGCGCTTCAGGAGCGGATCGAGCAGGAGATGGAGGAGAACCCCATCCTGGAGATGGCGGAGTCCGACCCGGACCTGCCCAGCGAGCAGGTCGAGGAGGTGGAATCACCCGACGCGCCGACCGACGAAGAGCGCGAGTTGATAATCGACGAAACCAAGGACAACGAGGATGATTTCGAGCGACTGTTGAAGCTGGACGAGGAGTGGCCCGACCATTTCGAGGAGCGGTCGCGGCCTTCACGCGGACGTATCGAGGAAGACGGTCAGCGCAGGCACGACGCCATGGCCAACATGACCGCTCGGCCTCAATCGCTTGAAGACTACCTTCACGACCAGTTGGGATGGTTCGACCTGGAGCCCGCGCTGCGGGAGATGGCCAACCGGATCATCTACAACCTCGCCTCCAACGGCTACTTGCAGGGCAGCTTGGACGACCTGTTGGGCATGGAGGCAACCGAGGATGATCGGGCACTGGCCCGACGCGCTCTGGAAAAAGTACAGAAGCTCGATCCGCCGGGCATCGGTGCTCGCGACCTGCGGGAGTGTCTGCTTTTGCAACTGACGCCGGGCATGCCCTACCACGAGCAGCTTCAGACGCTGATCTCCAGTCATCTGCAGGACCTGGAGCACAACCGGCTTCCGGTCATTTCCCGCCGCACGGGCTACTCAATCGAGTTGATTCAGGAAACGGTCGCCGAGCTTCGCAAGCTGAATCCCAAGCCGGGTGCCGACTTCACCGACGTCCACGTGCCTGCCGTCACACCCGATGTATTCATCGATCCGGTCGAGGGCGACGGCTACAAGGTCCGGCTGGAAGACACCCACACGCCCAGTTTGTTCATCAGCCCATACTACCGCAAGCTGTTGATGAGTTCCGACACCAACGACGAAACCCGCGAGTACATTAAGCGGAAAGTGAATTCCGCCCAGTGGCTAATCGACTCGATCCAACAGCGGCGCAACACGCTCACCAAGGTGTCGCAGGCTATCGTCGACCACCAGGTCGAGTTCCTCAACAAGGGTCCCGAGGCAATCGAGCCGCTGAAAATGCAGCAAATTGCCGATAAGGTGGGCGTGCACGTGACAACGGTCAGCCGGGCGGTCGACGACAAGTGGATTCAGACAGCCCGCGGCATATTTCCCCTGAGGCGGTTCTTCGTGGGCGGCACCGTGTCCAGCGACGGCGAAGAAGTCGCCTGGGACACCGTGCGGCTGAAGCTGCAAGAGATCATCGACAACGAAGACAAACAGCATCCCTTCAGCGACGAAGACCTCGTCAAGCAGCTTGCGGCCGCCGGCGTCACGGTCGCACGTCGCACGGTGACCAAGTACCGCAAGGCAATGAATATCCCCAGCTCCCGTCAGCGCCGCGATTGGAGCCTTGAGGAAGGATGAAGGAGGAAGGATGAAGGATAGAGAAGGAGGAAGAACTAGCAAGCCGGCGTACTGGCATCATCCTTCATCCCTCATCCCTCATCCCTCATCCTTCCTTAGATCGCCTCGATGTGCAGGCCGCGGCGTATTCGCTCTTTGTGCCGGGCCTCGTCAATCATCCGTGCGACCTCCTTGACGTTCTCGATGCCCCGGATGGAAAGTTCCGGATGGCTCCGGTCGCTTGACGTGATGTGGATGGTTCCCACGCCGACCAGGCGTTCCAACAGCGTCTGCTCGAAAGCGACGTCGTCCATGTCGATTGCCTCGATCCGGTCGGTCACGTGCCGCAAGATACCCACTTCGTGGAAGAACCGCTCGGAGGTCAGGCGGTAGCGGACGCCCAGCTTGCGCCGGGCCAACACGACGAATTGGTAGAGCCAGACCAACAGCATCAGCACCAAGACGATTTTCCAGCCGGTTGCGCCCCATCCGGCCCAAATAGCCACCACGAACAGACCGATCGTAACCAGCACGGTGACGATCCACGCCCCGACCATTGCCCTGGTAGCGTAACCCCCTTGCCAGAGTTCTTCTTCGGGTTCGGCGGCCGCCTCGCGCCGCTCGGCTGCTGCTCCTTTGAATTGCTCAATAGGTCCGCCCACCGGCTCGACTTCTTCCCCACCAGGCGGCGACAACGAATTCTCGTAGGTGTCGAGCCTCGCTCCGCACTTGTGGCAATAGACCGCCTCCTCAAAAACCTCGTCGCCGCACTTCGGACATCTCATCAGATCGGACCCTCCAAATTGACCGTCAGATGTAAAACAAACCTGGCCGCGCTATAGGTACGAACGCGACGGATCATGAAACTCCAAGTTAAGCAAGGAACTCTCATCCGGTTCAAGACATAGCAGAACGGAAATCTGCGATAATACGTCTTCCGGCAAGGTACGGAGGAAACGACGTGCATAATCGTGCCTCTCTCCTTTGGAACGTCCGTGAAACGTTGTGTCCACGATTTTGACGCGAATTGATGCTGGATTGTAGCGACGCACGAAGCATTCCGACCCTTTGTGTGATGTCTCGTACGCCTCTAAAGCCGTGGCTACCTGATCGACGGCATCGTCGGCATCATCCAATATCTTCACCATTGGTTAACCCTCCATTAAATGCGGCTAGGTCTGGCCCCAGCGTTCCCCCCTTTTCCCTTCCCTTTCCCTCTATCAACTCGTAACCGTTCACGGGATTATCTCGGCCACGGATCAAACACGGATGAAACACGGATCAAGGGTCCGGATTTCGAGTACCACCTCATTCGCGTCCGGCACGACATCAACATAGTTCTACTGCTTGAAACTCATAATCAACAGAAGGTCTTTCTGTCCAAGACGTTTCGTCAATTCCTTCAGAAAACCACGAAGAACACGAAGAGCACGAAGTAAGGAAATGTCTAGTTGATAAACCGTGTTTTCTCGATGTCTATTCATCCTTCTCTTCGTGTACTTCGTGTTCTTCGTGGTAGATCAAGACCCTATAACTACTGTGTTGCCATTGAGCTCGGTTGATTCAAAACTCAGACAGTAGAAATATCAAGATGTATCAAAACACCCTCTCCCTTCCCTTTCCTCTTGTCTATCCGTGTTTGATCCGTGTTTCATCCGTGGCCTGATTCCATCGTGCCCGTGAACGGTTACATCAACTCTTTACCCACCAGCGGCTGGAGCACCTTGGGGATCGTCACGGAGCCGTCGGCGTTTTGGCCGTTTTCCAGAATGGCGATCAGGGCTCGGCTGATGGCGATGGCCGTACCATTTAGGGTGTGCAGGAACCGTGTTCCCTTTTCGCCCTTGGTGCGGTAGCGGATGCCCAGGCGTCGGGCCTGGTAGTCGGTGCAGTTGGATGTGCTGGTTACTTCGCCGAACTCGCCTCGGCCGGGCATCCAGGCCTCCAGGTCGAACTTGCGGTAGGCCGGTCCGCCCAGGTCGCCCGTGGCCGTGTCCACCACCCGGTAGGGAATCTCCAGGCCGTCGAACAGCCGGCATTCCATGTCGCGAAGGTGGTCGAGCATCGCGTCGCTCCCGTCGGGCAACGTAAAGGCGAACATCTCGATCTTTGTGAACTGATGCACTCGGTAGAGGCCCCGGGTGGCCTTGCCGTGCGCGCCGGCCTCGGTGCGGAAACAATGGCTGATGCCGCAGAGCTTGATGGGCAACTCGTCGGCGTCGACGGTTTGCCCGGCCAGCAGGCCACCCAGCGGTATCTCGGCCGTGGCGATCAGGCTCAGATCGCTGTTTTCGATGCTATAGATTTGCGTTTCCGGCCCGCGGGGAATGTATCCGGTACCTTCCAGGACGTCGTTTCGTGCCAGGTCGGGTGTGGTGACGGGCGTGAAGCCCTCGCCGGCGAGCATGTCGACCGCGTACTGCTGCAAGGCCAACTCCAGCCGCACGGCGTCGCCCTTGAGGAAATAGAACCCGTGCCCCGCTACCCGGGCCCCGGCCTCGAAGTCCATCAGCCCCAGCCGCTCGCCCAACGCAACATGATCGGCCGGCTCGAAGTCGAACCGCGGCCGGGGCGTTTTGCCCTGGAACAATTTTAGATTGGCCTTGTCGTCGGCGCCGACGGGTGCGTCGGGATGCGACATGTTGGGAATCGAGCGATGGATGGCGTCCAGTTCCGCTTCGATCCATTCCAATGCGACTCGCATTTCCGCCACCTGGTCGCGGAGCCTGCGTCCTTCGGCTTTTCGCTCTTCGCGCTCGGCCTGGTCCTTGGCCTTGCCGATCGACTTGGATACCAGGTTGGCCTGCCGGTTGAGTTCTTCCACCTCGGCCTGTTTGGCCTTGCGGTCGGTTTCCAGTTGGACGAATCGGGCAACGTCGACCGAGAGTCCCCGGTTTGCACAGTTCCGCTGAACCAGTTCGGCGTTCTCGACGATGAATTTGCGATCGAGCATTGTGCTACGTTTTTATTCCTTGTTCCCAAGCTCTGCTTGGGAACACCACTTGGGAACGAGGAAAGCTCCCCTGAAGTGCGTTCCCAAGCAGAGCTTGGGAACGAGGTTATGGAATTGTCCTACACTTACTTGCTTTTCATGTCGCTCAACTCCGTCCACAGCCGTGCGCTGGCCTTGATGCCGCGGTGGAAGTCGGCCAGCGAAAACTTCTCGTTGGGGCTGTGCGTGTTGTCGTCGTCCTGACCCCAGCCTAGCAGTAGCGTATCCACTCGGAGCGTCTCGTGGAAGGTCACTACAACGGGGATGGAGCCGCCCTCGCGGGTAAAGACCGGCGGGCAACCGAAAGCGTGCTCGATCGCCCGGGCTGCCGCCCGCATGTAGGGACTATCCGGCGGAATTAGTACGCCGGGTGAGCCGTGCAGATCGATCAATTCCATCGTTATGCCGGGAGGGCAGAGTTCCACCAGCATGGACCGAAGCGCTTGGGTGATTTCCTTGGGGTCCTGGTTGGGCACCAGCCGGAAGCTGAACTTGCCCGTGGCGGTGGCCGGCAGCACGGTCTTGGCCCCTTCGCCCTGGTAGCCGCTTGCCAGGCCGGAGATGTCGCAGGTGGGCCGGGCCCAACGCTGCTCGAGCGCCGAGTAGCCCGACTCGCCGCTAAGCCCCGTCACGCCTATCTGCTCCATGAACTTCGCTTCGTCGAACGGCAGTGCGGCTATCCGCTGTCGTTCGCTATCGGAGAGCGGAATCACGTCGTCGTAAAAGCCGGGGACTTGAATCTTGCCCTGCCGGTCGACCAGTGCGGCAAGCATTCGCGCAAGTGCGTTGGCCGGATTGGTTACCGGTCCACCGAACGATCCGGAGTGCAAGTCGCGCTTCGGCCCCACAAGCCGCAACTCGTAGTAGGCAATGCCGCGGATGCCGTAATCTATCGCCGGCCGGCCGGGCGCGAATTGGCTGCCGTCGCTTATCACCACACAATCGCAGGCCAGCCGGCCGGTGTTCTCGGCGATGAACCGCTCCAGGTTCCTGCTGCCCACCTCCTCTTCGCCCTCGATCAGGTACTTGAGATTCAGCGGCAACCGGCCGTTGACCGCCAGGTGGGCCTCGGCACTCTTCAGGTGGGTGAGCATCTGCCCTTTGTCGTCGGTGGCGCCCCGGGCGAAGATACTGCCGTCGCGTCGGGTTGGCTCGAACGGTGGCGAAATCCACTCGTCCAGCGGATCGGGCGGCTGAACGTCGTAATGCCCGTAGACCAGAACCGTCGGGGCACCCTCAACCGGCGTCGATTCGGCGTAAACCAGCGGATGGCCGGCCGTGGGAATGATCTCGGTGGCGAAGTCCATCCGGCGAAACTGATCGGCCACCCAGTCGGCCGCCCGGCGGATGTCCTCCCGACAGGCCGGATCCGCACTGACGCTGGGAATTCGCAGCAACTCGCAAAACTCCGTCTCGAACCGCTTCGACTGCTCTTCCAGATACTGGTCTATACCGCACATGGCTGCAAATGATCCTCTGAGCCTGACAACT
>JAUWJC010000446.1 GCA_030607895.1 Pirellulales bacterium | reverse complement strand
CCCCAAGGCGGCTGAAGGACTAAAAATCCCGTAGGAGAAACTCCAACAACTGCCTAAAGGTCGTTTCAAAACGGGCAAATGGGCCAAGAACAAGGGGTTGATCGACGACTTGGGAACCCTCCACGACGCAATTGCCGACGCCAAGAAAGCCGCCGGGTTGAAGCCCGATGAGAAAGTTGATCTCTTGATTCTACCCCGGCCCAAGACTGTCCTGGAGCAACTTTTTGGCGACCCGGCCGCCTCTGGGCGATTGGGCGCCGCCGGTGAGTTGATCAGGACGCTGTCGGAGGTTCAACTGTTGCGGCGTTTGTTTTCCGAGCCTGCCTTGACACTGATGCCGTACCGAGTGGAGTTAAAGTAACTCAAACTGTAAGGAGGGGAGTCCGAAAATGGGGACTGGCTCCGTCACAGGCTGGTTTTCACGAGAGTTTTCGGTTTGCCGACGGTGCCTGTCCCCTTTTTCGGACGGCGAATACCGACCGTGGAAAAAGGGGACAGGCACCTCGCGGCTACGGTTTTTCCCGCACTTCCGGCCGATATCTGCACCGAGTTTTCAACACCCCAGTGCCAGTCCCCATTTTCCACTGATGCCATGCCGGGTGGAGTTGAAGTAGCAAAGTGTTCTGATAGCTGAAAGCTGACAGACCACACAGCCCACCGCCTTCAGCGGGGTTGTGCGTTTTCCGCGTGCTTTTCTTAATTCATACGCCGCTACAGCCGATACAATCAATACTATCCCTGCCACCGCTACCACTTAGCACAAGGGATAGGGCGGTGCATCGGTCCGGTGCGCCAGAGATCAGGGGGGACATTCCAACCCGTTTCTAGGGTGCCTGGCTCTGCCAGGCATTCACGGTTTTCTCTAAGCGAAGAGCAGTGAGTTGCTGCGCCGCTGTTTTCAATCCAAGGGGGGATTAGAGGATGAAAGGACGTAAAGGATGGTTCGCCACGGCGACGGTTCTGGTCGCATGTCTTCTGGGAGCTTACCCAGCGTTGGCCCAGGAGGGCCTCAACTCGACGAGCGGACAAATCACCATTTCCGATGCGGGCGGGAAGCTGTTCGTTTCGCCTGGTGTTGATCTAACGTCGTTTGAGGCCGCGGTCGAATCCGAAGATGCGATTGCCGCTGACGTTGATTGCGACGCTGATTGCGACGCTGATTGCGACGTTGATTGCGACGTTGACTGCGGTGGCTGCGGCGACTGTTGCTGCAACGCGGGAGCCTGGTTTGCCTATGCGGAGTGGTTGAACTGGCGAGCGAACCAGCAAGGCATGGATTTCGCCATGGTGAATGGAGGCGACGATCCCAAGTATTGGAACCTACCGGTCAGGGGCGAGATCAACTCGCTGAGCTACGATCGGGGCAATGGTCTGCGAACCGGCATCGGCCACCGCTTCCCGAGTTGCTGGGACATAAGTTGGAACTACACCTACTTCCACGCCGGCAACGCCGCCCGCGCTGAGGTATTCGCGGGCCCTTACAACGCCACGTTGCGATCCACTCGCGGCCATCCCAGGTGGGGAGAGTACGCCTATGTGGCCGAGGCCTCGGCCAGCCTCAACTACAACGTACACGATATCGAATTCGGTCGCTGGATCGACATCGACGATACGACATCCATTCGGTTTTTCGGCAGCTTCCGTTGGGCAGACATCGACCAGGAGTTCAGGGTTTTCTACGATGGGCGGGACTACGACCGGAGCGTCGTCGACAATCCGTCGAACATAAATGCCTACGGCATCCGCCTCGGGGTGGAGGGGCACTGGAATCTGCCCTGGGGGTTCAGCCTCTTCGGCCGTGGTGCGGGATCCGTGCTAGTGGGCGACCGCCATACCCGATATACACAGACCGATCAAGGAACCGACTGGTGGATACAGAGGATGGCTCCGGACGGCTACAGTAAACTGGAGCATTTGCTGGTCGACGTTACCGACACCCATACGCAGGCATTGCCGGTTCTGGAGACAGCCGTTGGTGTGAGTTGGCGTCGAGGGATATTTGAGATCAGCGGCGGCTACGAGTTCAACGCATGGCTCAACGCTTGTAAGCGGTTGTCCTTTCACGATGGCGGCCCCATAGGCCCCCTCGATGTCGACCCTCCCCGCAACCACCCCCCTCGACCCTGGGATGCCGACGAGGGGACTTTCAGCTTCGCCTCTCACGACCTGATCTTGGACGGGGTCTTCCTGCGGCTGACTGTTGTCCGCTGAGAATGGAAGATCGAATCAGTCGCCGACGTAAGGCATCAGGGCCATGAATCGGGCCCGCTTGATCGCCAGGGCTACCGCATGTTGACTGACCGCGGTGCAACCGGTCTTGCGGCGACTGATTATCTTGCCCTGCCGGTTGGTTAGCTTCTTGAGCAGATCGACATTTTTGTAGTCGACGTACATCGGGCGCGGGCGCTGACCGTCGATGAAGATTGGGTCTTTCTTCTTGGTGTGAACCTTCGTCTTGTTGGATCGGCGCTTGTTTGTGCGCTTGTACTTCATTGGCCGTGGCATGTGGTATTACCTGGGGAGCTGCTTGTATTTGGGTTGAAATTAGGCCCCGGAATTTCATAAGATACCCGGGGTAAATCGTCTGCTGCCGGCGTAGGAGCCGGGCAAACTCTTTAGTTTAGCGAATCGGCCGAATAACGCAACCCGGGGCCTTTTGATAGTAACCAGCGAGCCGGGTGTTTGTAAAGCCGCGACCAGTGGTCGCGGAAATCAACCGACGCATCGTGTTTTCCGCTCATGTCGACCGCGACCACTGGTCGCGGCTTTACAGAATCCAACATCGCAACCCCTTTCGGTACTGGCAGTTATGGCTATTTCAACGGTATTGGGGTTTACCCCCACGCCAGTCGAGCGCCGGGATAAACCCGGCGGCTCGCTCTTGCACCCCTCGTCCCTCGTCCCTCATCCCTCGTCCCTCTACTGGGCGAAGTCGAAAACCGTATCCAATTCCTCATCCGAGACGGCGAAGGTGGCGTCGTGCGGGGCGAGTTTTTCGTTTTTGAAGAAGTCGGGAAGCCGGTCGTCGGCATCGCAGAAACCGGCGCCGGCGTTGAATTTCCGCTCGCAGGCCAAGACCTTGGTGCCAAGCGCCGCGAAATCGTCTGCCGAGAATGGCCGTCCGAAAAGCGCTCCCAGCATCTCACAGATTCCGTCCATGGCGTTGGGGTCGTCCAGCACGGCGAAGGCCACGAAGAGGCACAGCCCGGCCGCGTCGATTGCGGCGGTTGCGATTTGCAGGTTGCGGCTCAGCTCGACCTGGCCTTCCGGCTTGAGCGGATCGACCGATCCACCAACGCCCAGAACGTTGGCCGTAATGGCGTATCCGGCCGTATGATCGGCTCCCATTGTCGAAGTGGCGTACGTAACGCCAATCCCTTGTGCTGCCCGAGGGTCGTAGGCCGGCATTGACTGACCCTTGACGGTGGGAATCCGCGAGACGCCGTAGGCCTTGCCGAGCACTTCGGCGCCCGAGGCGACCAGCCGGCCCAGCGGAGAGCCTTTGGCCACCTCTTCCAGCAGCCCAATCGCCCCTTGGGTATCGCCGAAAGGAATAATGCCGGCCTCCATTGCCACGCCGATCGTGACGCCGGTCTCGATGGTGTCCAGGCCCAAATCGTCGTCCATGCGGTCCATTGCCGCAATGGCATCGAGGTCGTCGATTCCGCAGTTGGCCCCGTGTGCCCAGATGGTTTCGTACTCCGGTCCCTTGGTGACGTACCGGCCCTTTTCGTCCACGTAGGTCCGCGAGCACTTGATCGTGCATCCACGGTGGCAGGCATGGGCGATCATGCCGTTGCGATCGACGATGACATCATGCTGGCGCTCGCCGCTGATTGCCTCGGTGCCTTCGAACTGTCCGTCGCTGAAATTTCGGGTGGGATACGCGCCGGCTTCGTTGAGCACGTTGGCCAGGGCGTTGGTTCCATAGGTAGGCAGAGTCTGGCCGGTCAAGGGGTGTTCTTTCAGCGATTTTGCGAACTTG
>JAUWJC010000597.1 GCA_030607895.1 Pirellulales bacterium | reverse complement strand
CTCGACCCACCCTACAGCCACAGCTACTTCGGGGGGGCTTCCGGCAAAATTGGAAAAAATTTTCGGAAAACGGCGTTTGGGCACTTGTCAGGCGGGCGGAAGTTGCTAAACTCTCATTTGTGGGTATTCTGCCCAATAGCGATTATGGATAGGTCGCCATGTGGGAACTGTGCCCATATCGCCAAGTAAAGGCCGGATGCGATGACCCAGAACGGATTCTACCGCCCAGATCAATCGCAAGCAGACGCGGCAGCCAATGCCCGAATATCAAGACTTCATCCTCGGCGAAACCTGCTGCACGTTGGACGGCCGATACCGGGTGTCCATTCCCGCCGAACACATCGACTTGCTCGCCGCCGATTCATCCGACTACGTCCTGGCCAAAGAGCGCCATGGGTGCCTCAGTCTATGGAGCCCCGGAACGTGGAAGGCACATCGGGAGGATCGGGTCGAGTTGATCAAGCACAAAATGCGGCTGCACGAATTGCAAGGGAAGACCGGCCAGGTGCAACTATTGGGACGCCTGCTTTCGACCGGTCATGCCACCGTCCGACTTGCCGGCCGCGGACGCCTGTTAATTCCCAAGGCGTTCCGCGAGTTCTTCGACGTGGAGCCCAACGGCCAGGTGATGGTGGTTGGAGCCGTGTTGTGCGTGGAAATCTGGAGCCTGCCGGCCTGGTCAAAATACCTCGAACGGCAGATGCCCAAATTCCAAAGGCTATTGGACCATCTTTCCCGCGCCAGCTAGATGGCCGGCACAAGCGGCCTTATCCGAAAACACCCATGTCCGGCCCGGATTGTTTCCTGGTTTACCACCGGTGTGCGTTGCCCGGTTGGGATGCAAGATTCCAGGCATTGAACAGAGGGGCGACGGAATCGCCCGATAATTCACGCCGGGCCGGGCATGGACTTGTATAAGGATGAAGGATGAAGGATGAAGGCACAGTGACGCTTGCGGCTTCGCAATATCTACCCGCGACTTTCCGCTCTCAATTTTCCGCCTTCCGCTTTCCGCTTTCCGCTTTGCTCGCCACGTAGCTCATCCGCAACTCGTGCAGGACGTGCTCGAACATCGAGGTTTCCTCGGGCGTGCGGTTGCCCTCGGTTTTGTCCTGAAGCATCTGGACCGTGTCGATGAGGTGCTTTGCCTGATCGAGTTGTGCTTCCGACTTCTTGGTGATCGGGTTTTCCACCACTCCCAGCGCCACCATCGTCTGTGTGGCCAGTGTGGTTACCAGAAGGGCAAGTGACGGCGTGGGCCAGGGAACCTCGCTTTCCGCTTCAGCTTTCGGCTCCTTCAGCTTCTGCTGTTCGAGTTCCTCTTTCTCGGCCTCCACCTGGGTCTTCCAGTCCTCGTCGATGATGATCTTCTTTTCTTCTTTTGGTTCGTCGGTCATGGTATATGTTGAGAGTTGAGAGTTGAGAGTTGAAAGCTGATAGCCGACGTTGCGAAGCCGCAAGCGGCCGACTTCCGACTTCGGCAAACGGTGTATTCTAGCGGCGGCGGCACTTTTCGACAAACGCGCGGTAGTCTTCCGGCGTGTCGATGCCGAAGGTGGGTTCGTCGACCACCCCGACGACGATGGGATATCCACCCTCCAGAACTCGCAGTTGCTCGAGTTTTTCCAGCTTCTCCAGGCTCGACTGCGGCATTTGGGCAAGCCGAAGCAGGAATTCCCGGCGGTAGGCATAGAGTCCCACGTGCTGATAGAAATGGGCCGGATCGGCCGCCAGCAGTTCGTCGTCCCATTGACAGGGGCGGGGGATGGGACTGCGGCTGAAATAGAGAGCCCGGCCGCGGCAGTCGAACACCACCTTCACGCACCCCGGGTCTTCCCATTGCCCGCGGCGGCGAATCGGCGTGGCCAGTGTCGACATTACCGCCTCCGGATCGTCTTCCAGAAGGCGAATTACCAAGTCGATCGACTCGCCCGACAGCTCCGGCTCGTCGCCCTGTACGTTGACCACAATATCGATGTTTTGCAGTCCCCGGGCGATTTCGGCCACGCGATCGGTTCCGCGGGCGGCGTTCGGGTCGGTCATTTCAACCTGGCCGCCGAACGCCCGGACCTCGTCGAAAATCTCCTGATGGTCGGCCGCCACGAGCAGCCCTTCAGGCCGCCGCGCCTGCCGGGCCGCCGCGGAGGTATGCTGGATCAACGACTTGCCCGTCTCCCGCAAAAGCAGCTTCCGCGGCAGGCGTGTCGATTCGAGCCGGGCGGGAATGACCACGAAGCTGCTACAATGAACTCGCAGGTTCGGTGTCTGAAGTCCTACTGCCGAATCAGCCATTGCCCATGTCCTCCATGACCGTGAAGACCCGCTTTTAGCCGATTTTGCCGACTGGTGCTAGATCAGTGGTGACGAGTCTTGGGGGCGGGTGCAGGAACGCACTTCTTGCGGCTTTGGGAAAACTGTAGGGTGGGTCGAGCGAAGCGAGCCCCACCAACCATGATTCGGCTGTTTTCTGGT
>JAUWJC010000458.1 GCA_030607895.1 Pirellulales bacterium | reverse complement strand
GCCGTCCGGCTTCAGCCCCAAACCGACCGGGTGGCCGCCGAGTGGCTGCGGATCGTCCAGAGCAAAACCGACAGCGACTTGTTGGTCGTCCGCAAGGGCGAGGCAATCGATTACCACGAGGGCGTGCTTCGCGCCGTGACCGACAAATTGGTCCAGTTCGAGTTCGACGGTGAGGTCTTGCCGGTGAAGCGCGCGAAGGTCCACGGGCTGGTGCATCATCATCCCCCGGGCCGCCAGTTGCCCGAGGCGGTTTGCACAATCACAGATCGGGCCGGATCGCAATGGGCCGTCCAATCGCTCAAACTGAGCGGCGACGCGCTGGAGTGGACTACTCGCGGCGGGCTGGCGGTCACTCGCCGTTTGAACGCCGTGGCGAAAATCGATTTCTCGCAGGGCAAAATCGTCTATCTGGGCGACCTGAAAGTGGAGTCGATCCACTGGATACCCTATTTCGGCATTAAGAAGGAGTTGCCGTCCCGGGCAAGTTTCTATGCCCCACGCCGGAATCGTGGCCTGGAGCCGGACGGGTTGCGGTTGGGTGGCAAGCAATATCACAAGGGATTGGCACTGCACGGCCACACGAAGATGGTCTATCGCCTGCCCGGCCGGTTCCGCCGCTTCAAGGCGACCGTGGGCATGGACGACCGCGTGCGTCCACATGGAAACGCCCGACTCGTTATCAGCGGCGACGGCCGCGTGCTGCTGGACGAAACCGTCACCGGAACCGATCCGCCCAAGGATATCGACCTGGACATAACCGGCGTGCGCCGGCTGAGCGTTCTCGTTGATTTTGGCGAGGACCTGGGCGTGGCCGACCATCTCGACTTATGCGAAGCGAGGATCGTCAAATGAACCGCTCCGTTTTTTTTCTCGGCCCCGCGCTGCTTGTTTGCGGCCTTTCGGCATTGGCGGCCGACGTGAACAAGGCCGTGTTCGAGGCCGAAAACCAGCGAATCGCCGCCATGGCCAAGGCCAAGGTGTCGGTGCTGGCCGTCTTCTCGTCCAGCGGCGCCGGCGGCGGTTCCGGCGTGGTCATCTCGGCGGACGGATACGCGCTTACCAACTATCACGTCGTCAGACCGTGCGGCAACGCCATGAAGTGCGGCATGGCCGACGGCCGGCTCTACGACGCCGTGATTGTCGGCATCGATCCCACCGGCGACGTGGCAATGATCAAGCTCTTCGGCCAAGACGACTTCCCACATGCCGAGATAGCCGACAGCGACCGGGTGCAAGTCGGCGACTGGTGCTTCGCAATGGGCAATCCATTCCTGCTGGCAACCGACTTCCAGCCCACCGTCACCTACGGAATTGTCTCGGGCGTGCATCGCTACCAGTATCCGGCCGGCACGCTACTGGAATACGCCGATTGCATCCAGACCGACGCCTCGATCAACCCGGGCAACTCGGGCGGGCCGCTTTTCGACGCCCAAGGACGCCTGATCGGCATCAACGGGCGCGGGTCGTTCGAGAAGCGCGGCCGGGTCAACGTGGGCGTGGGATATGCCGTCTCGATCAACCAGATCAAGAACTTCATGGGCTGCCTGAGAGGCGGTCGAATTGTGGACCATGCCACGCTGGGTGCCCAGGTCGCCACCGACGACGAAGGACGCGTCGTGGTCTCCAATATCCTCGATCAATCCGACGCTTACCGGCGCGGACTCCGCTACGACGACGAGATTATCCGTTTTGGCGGCCGGGCGGTTACCACCACCAACGCCTTCAAGAACATCCTGGGTATCTTCCCCAAGGGCTGGCGGATTCCCTTGAGTTTCCGCCGCGAACGAGAGCGCCACGATGTGCTGGTGCGGCTGGCGGGTGTCCACGGCGAGGCGGAGTTGTTGCGCAAGCTGCAAGGCCGGCAGCGAAATCTGCCCATGCCCATTCCCAAACCGGGTGAAGAACCAAAACCCGATGGCGACAAACCGCGGGAGAAGCCCAAACAGAAACAGATGCCACGGCCCGCGGCTTTTCGTCCGCCCACCATGCCGGAAATCGCCAAGAAACACTTCGAGAAGAAACGGGGATACGCCAACTACTACTTCAACAAGCTGAACCGCGATCGCGTTTGGAAAGCCTGGGCCGCCCGGGGTGATTTCGCCAAGCTCGACGGCGTCTGGACAATCGCCGGACCGCTCGAAGGAGGTGGCTCGTTCCGCTGCCAACTCACCGGCACCAATGCTACGCTAAAGCTGCCCGGCGGCCAGACCGAGTGGAAAGCCGGCGACGAATTGGACTCGTCGCTTCTTCCGGCCGGCAGCGGTGGATTGCTTCCGGCGCTGCACCTTTGGCGGCGGCTGGCTATCGAAGGACCCGACCGCTTCGGCCAGGTGACGTACTCGGGTACGGCTCCAGTGGTCGAGCACGAAGGCCTTATGGACGTGCTGGTGGGTCTCGACGGCGGTGTCCAGTGCCGCTTCTACTTCGATGCCGGCGAAGGCGATCTGGTGGCGGTGGAGATGTTTTCCGATGACGATTCCGACCCCTGCGAGGTCTATTTCTCCGGGCACCGCGAGATCGACGGCCGCATGTTTCCCGGCCGGATGGAAGTCCGTTTCGGAAACGACCTGTACGGCATTTTCACCTTCGAGGAAATTCAACTAAAGAAGTTGTAAAGCCGCGACCAGTGGTCGCGGTTCACTAAACGAACCGTCAACTCGAACAACCGCGACCACTGGTCGCGGCTTTACAACCTAATTGAATAGCCAATGAAACACAAATCGAAAACAACTCTTCGAGTCGCGATGTCCGCGACCATTTGCCTGTTTGCCTGGCTCGCCGCGCAGCCGGTAATGGCCGATGCGGCACGGCCGGTCTCGCCCGTCGCGGAGACGATCGACCGGGTGCAACCGAAGATTGTCAAGCTTTACGGTGCGGGTGGATACCGCGGCATGGAAGCCTACCAGAGCGGAATGCTCATCTCGCCCGACGGACACATCCTTACCGTCTGGAGCTACGTGCTCGACACCGACTACATCACGGCCGTCCTGGGCGACGGGCGCAAATTCGAGGCCAAGCTGCTGGGGGCCGATCCCCGGCTGGAAGTGGCCGTCTTGAAGATCGACGCGACGGAGCTACCGCACTTCGAAATGCGGCAGGCCGTCGAACTGGCCGCCGGCACGCGGGTGTTGGCCTTCAGCAATTTGTTCGGCGTGGCCACCGGCAGCGAGCCGGCCAGTGTGCAGCACGGGATCGTCTCGGTGGTAACCCGGCTGGAGGCTCGCCGCGGCGTGTTCGAGACTCCGTACCACGGGCCGGTCTACGTTTTGGACACGGCGACCAACAACCCCGGCGCCGCCGGCGGAGCATTGGTCACCCGTGGGGGCCGGCTGGCAGCCATGCTCGGCAAGGAGCTGCGCAACTCGCTGAACAACACCTGGCTGAACTATGCGGTTCCCATCGGCCAACTACGTCAGTCGGTCGATCAGATTCGCACCGGCAAGTTTATCGCCCGATCCGACGACTCGGCCCAACAGAAACCCGAGCGGCCGCTGGAGCTTTCCATGCTGGGTATCGTCTTGCTCCCCGACGTGTTGGAGCGGACCCCGCCGTATGTAGACCACGTTGAGCCGGGCTCCGCCGCCGCGCGAGTGGGCATTAAACCCGACGACCTGGTGCTGATGGCCAACGATCGGCTCATCCAATCGTGTAGGGCACTCTGCGCCGAGTTCGAGTTCATCGACCGAGAAGACCGCGTCAAGCTGACCGTGCTTCGCGGCCGGGAGTTGCTGGAATTCACACTACAACCCACGGCTGACAACCAACTGTAAAGCCGCGACCAGTGGTCGCGGTATTCTAACTGTAAAGCCGCGACCAGTGGTCGCGGTATTCGCGAGCAGCGGGTAGACGATCCGCCGACCGCGACCACTGGT
>JAUWJC010000629.1 GCA_030607895.1 Pirellulales bacterium | reverse complement strand
GATCGATCGTCGCTGGATGATCTCGTCCGCCAATTCGACGCCGTCCTTTTGGCCTGTGGGCCGATCGATAGCGAGCAGGCGAACCGCTGGGACCTGGAAACCGGCAAGCGGGGCGTCCGGGTCGCAAGGGGGCCATTCCAGACAAACCGGCCCGATGTCTTTGCGGCCGGGGGCGTCATCGGCGGGAAGATCCTGCCGGTACGCAGTGTGGCCGACGGGAAAGGTGCGGCCGTCGCCATCAATCAGCACCTGTGTGGACAGCCGGTCGTTGCGCGTGAACGACCGTTTTCATCGCGGATCGGCCGACTGTCGACGGACGAGATATCGGCTTTCCTGGTTGGTGCTTCTGATGCGCCGCGGCAGGAGCCGGCGGGAGATTATTCACTGGATGAAGCCGTCCGGCAAGCCGCCCGATGCCTCCAGTGTGGTTGCCGGGCACACGGCGACTGTAAGCTGGAGCAATACGCGGCCCAGTACGGTGCCGATCCGGGCCGCTATCGGAATTCCGGGCCGACACGGCCCGGCTCAAAGATGCGCGCAACTTGCGAACATGTTGTGACGGAAGACTCAATAATTTTCGAGCCGGGCAAGTGTATCAACTGCGGACTCTGCATCGAGATCACCCGCACGGCCGGCGAGCCACTTGGGCTGACGTTCGTGGGGCGTGGATTCGACGTTCGCGTAAGCGTTCCCTTCACCCGCCCGCTCGAAGAAGCGCTTGGCAAGGCAGCTATCCAGTGCGTGGCGGCTTGTCCTACGGCAGCGTTGTCGTTTGCCGATCCCGCTCGTTTGACTTGCCGGACGCAGCCGCCTTCGTAAGTTGGCGGTCTTCACGATTTCTACGAGCCAGTTGGAGCGCCTTGCGAATTCCGGCCCAGAGTTCGTAGTTGCCCCACGGCTTTTTTAGAAAGGTGACTGCGCCGGTACGCATGACCTCGACCGCGGTGCGAACCCCGGCGCGATCGGCAACAAAGACAACCGGCCACTCCATCCCATCAGCCCGGAGCTTTTTCTGAAGCTCCAGGCCACTAATGCCGGGCAATTGCAACTCGCTCACCAGACATCCGAGCCGCGAGCGGTCGGCACTGGCCAGCAGTTCCTCGGCAGAAGAGAACTGCTTTACCGCCAAGCCTTTCGACCTGGCCAGAACTGCAACCGCTTCTCGTGCGGCCGAGTCCTCATCCACAACAAACACCATCGGTTCGTCCATGTCATCGCCTCCTGCCTCCTTCTGTCCGATGCACTCAAGGAGTCCATTGCGTACAGTGGAAGAAAGCCGACGAACCAAATTGTCTGCCGGTGATTCTGCGCGAAACGCCTGCTCTTGTCAAGACCTATCGAGGGGATAGACACCGTAGATTTCGATGGGACGCGAAAACATGCCAAAGCGGGCTTGGCGCGGAGGCGAGGTCATGTTTTTTGCAGGCGTGGCTGTTGCCGCGAAACCGAATAAGGCGAACAAACCCGCTGCTGCCCCCGGCGGGCGGATCGCGGATAGAAATCCGAAAAACCGATCTTTGAGCCATCGCCCGATCGGGGTAAACTTGCCGGCAGTTTCCGTGTCCCGAGGTTTCCGTTTGGTCAAGGAGGGCAAAATGACTGCTCCCATCAATGAGCCGAGACGGCCTCGCCTCTCGGTGGCGATGATCGTCCGCGACGAACAAGATGTTTTGGCCGAAACGATCGAAGGCGTTCGGCCTATTGCCGACGAGATCGTCGTGCTCGACACCGGCTCGAGCGACCAGACGCCCGCCATCGCGGAGCGACTAGCCCGGATTATTCATGGGGACCGGCTATAACGACGAAACGGTCTGTATTTGCGGGACCTGGGAACTCTCCCCTCGGAGACACTACGTAATTCAGTGATTCTCGGATTTTTTTCATAATTTATGG
>JAUWJC010000352.1 GCA_030607895.1 Pirellulales bacterium | reverse complement strand
CGACACGGCCCGGCTCTGAAACTCCTGTATGGTTCCGGCCTCTTCCGAGTGCGGCATGACTTCGACACTGTCGGCGAATCGCTGCCGAATCGATCGTATCTCCGGCAAGACCTCGACGAAGGCTTCATGCACGGCCGGCTCGAAATGGCTCCCCACCGCGTCGCGAATGATCCGCAGAGCCTTATCCTCGGAAGATGGCTCCTCGCAAGGCCGTTTGGAAGTCAGCACGTCGAACATGTCGGCGATGGCGACGATGCGCGATTCGACGGGAATTTCCTCGCCGGCCAATTGCCGCGGATAGCCGCTGCCGTCCCATTTCTCATGATGCGTCAAGGCTATCGAAGCAGCCATTTCCAGGAAGGGGTTTTTGAAACCCTTCGTCGCCGATCGAGAATCCACCCCCCGCCACTCCTGAAAGGCAATCCTTACCTTGGAATCCTCGCGCTGAATGCTCGCGCCGATGACACAGTGCTCCTGCAATCTGGCCCATTGCCCGGGCCCCAGCGGCCCGCGTTTCAGGAGGATGGTGTCCGGGATGCCTATCTTGCCGATGTCGTGTAGCGGAGCGGCCAGGAACAGGGTCTCCACGAAACCATGCTTGTGCCCCAGGGCTTCGGCAATTAGCCGGCTGTAGCAGCCGACCCGAATCACATGATTGCCCGTCTCCACGTCCCGGTGTTCGGCCGCCTTTGCCAGACGCCAGATGATATCGAGCCTGGAGTGAAACAGATCTTCAGTTCGCTCCTGTATCTTCTGCTCCAGGGTGTCGTTCGACGCCTGCAATTCGTCCTGGTACAGCTTTAGCCGAACCGCACCGCGGAGCCGGGCCAGCAGGTCCTCGGGCTCGACCGGCTTGTTGAGCAGATCAGTGGCTCCCAGGTCCAGCGCCCGACGCTTCAGCGTGCGATCCGCCAGGCCGGTCAGCATAATAACCGGGAGGTTCTTCGTCCTTTCCACTTGCTGAGTCCGCTCGAGCAACTCCAGCCCGTTGAGCCCGGGCATCTTGATGTCGCACACAACCGCGTCGAACTCCCTGGCCAGGAGCCGCTGCCAGGCCGCCTCTCCCGAATCGACGTATGTCATTTTCCAGACACCGCGCTGCGACCGCAGCATCCGGCGTAGCGAATCAAGCACCGATTGCTCGTCGTCGACCAATAGGATTTGTCTTCTCAATTCAGACACCTCTTAGCGTGACTTGCAGCCGCGAGCAATAGGCATATCTTGTCCCTAAGGAGTTGTAACACAATAACTTGATCAATTGGGTGGCACGTCCCTGAGCGCAGCGAAGGGCGTGGGAGCCGGAAAAACACGCCCTTCGCTGCGCTCAGGGACGTGCCACCCAGTTGCCGATTCGGTCAAGTTATTCTTTCACAACGACTTAGTGGTCAGTGGTTAGTGGTCAGTGGTCAGTCAACTACGATTTCCGTTACGATATCGGTGCGAAGCCGCAAGCGGCAGTATGTACCCCTCGTCCCTCATCCCTCGCCACTACCGTTTCAGCAGCCAGGGGATCAGTGTTCGTTTAGCTTTGCTGAGGACGCCGCTTGTGGGCGGTCCTTCCTCGCTGGCCATCAGATACGAGCGGAAGCTGATCAGGACCGTTCGACCGCGCTCGACGACGTCGGCGCGGCGTCGGTCGCGGTTTTTTTTGGGCGTAATGGTAACGTGGATTCTAGTTCGAGACACGCCCCGCCCGGGCGATTGCCCGTCTACCACTTTTTCCAGTCGTTCCTCCTCGAATTGCAGTTCCATGCAGAAGACGACGGGCCGATCCGTGCGTCGCCGTCGATACGTGGCCTGGTTATCGTCGATTTGGAGTTGGATCTTGTTGTTTTCGATCTCGATGATCTTGGCCTGGTGGTCGGCCACGAAACCGCGGAGTTTTTCGATGGCCACTTTGATCGGCACGGGCGTGAGCAGGTCCTGCTGGAGAACCATGTCGGAGCCGGCCGAACCGCGCCCGCGGACGCCCTTCTTGGATGGGAACGCTTCCTTGCTGGAGCCGATTCCCAGTTGGACCACCGTGTTGCGGCCCTTGGCCTTGGCCTCCAGCAGCGCCCGGGCGGCGCGGCGGAGCATGGTTTCGGGCGTATCGCCGGGCTGGATTTCGGTTACGCCGAAGCTGGCGGTTGCCGCCCGGCCGTCCATCTTCGATTGTGTCAACTGGGCGAGCGCCTTTCGGACATGATCGGCGCGCTCGGTAACCGCGGCGTTGTCACAATCGGCGCAGAGCAAAACAAACTCCTCACCGCCGTATCGGGCGACCAGGTCGCCGGGGCGGCAGGAGTTCTTCAGCAACGAGGCCAGGCTCTTGATCACGTCGTCTCCCGCCTGATGGCCGAAAGTGTCGTTCACCCGCTTGAAGCGGTCCAGGTCGCAGATAACCAGACTACAAGGTAGCTGTTGCTGCAAGTGGGCGGCAATGAACATCTCGTGTACCCGATCGAACTCCGCCCGGTTGGCAACCTGCGTGAGCGGATCCTTGGTAGCCTTTTCGTGCAGTCTTTGGCAACGTTCCTCCAGCGAGATTTCCGGGGAAGCGTCGTGCAACAGCAGCACGGCGCCCAGGGTGGCGCCGTCTTCGGACAGGACGGGAATAACGTGGGCATCTACCGAGACCGGATGCCCGGTCCGCCCCCAGATGATCAACCGCCTGAGCGACTGGACACCCGAGCGGACCACCCAACTCACCGGGCATTCGGACTCGGAGATGCCGTCTCCCTTTTCGTCTCGCATGTTCAGCAAGTCGGGTGACCAGCGGTGTTGGCAAACACTCTTGCTGGATATGCCCGTCAGTCGCTCGGCTCCGTGGTTCCAAAGCGTCACGGTGAGGTTCTCATCCACGAAGATCACGGCATCGTGCATGTTTCCCAGCAGCTTGGCCTGGAACGGCGCGTCGGCATCGGGCCGGCCGGCTGGCTTTCTGATCCTGTTGAGTCCCCAATACGAGTCGACTACCTCCGGATCGAGCGAGCGGAACCAGTGGTCGAAAACCTCGTTGTCCAACTGCGATCGGTCGCACTCCAGAAAAGCGGCGAACTGTTCGATCAGTTCGGGATCGAACTGGGTGCCGGCGCACTCGAACAATTCGCACATTGCCCGCTCACGCGACATGGCCGGCCGGAAAACATGGTCGGTCGTCATGGCGTCGAAAGCTTCGGCGACGGCAATCATCCTGGCGCCCAGGGGAATCTGCTCGCCGGCTAGTTGATGGCCTGGGCGGGAGCCGTCGAATCGGGCGGGGATGTTGCGAACGATGTCGAGGATGGCCGGTTCCGCGCAGGCGCCGGCGAGTATCTCCAGGCTCATCCGCCGGCTCTCGGCAATCACCAACGTCTCGTCCGAATCCAGCGCACCCGGCTTCAGCAGAATCCGGTCCGGCACGCCGATCATGCCCACGTCGTGCAGAAGGGCCGCAATCTCGATGATGTCGCACTCCTGCTGGGTCAGCCCCATTCGCAGGCACCACGCCGATACACTCAACGCAACCCTAAGTGCATGGGCCGCGGTGGGAGGATGCTTGCATCGCAAGGCCGTGAACAGGCTGGAAGCAATTCCCAACCGAACCTGGACGAGCTGGTTGTCGAGCTTGGGCCCAACCACCGGCGGCGAGGCGACACCCGACGCATTCCGCAACTCTCCGAGCAGCACCCCAAGCTCCGTCACCCAATGGTCCGCCTGCGACAGCTTGGCGCCGGCGGCGGAGAACTGGTCGGGTTGGGCTTCTGGTTCGAGGGTGTTGGCCATCGATGCTTGTTCCCGGCGGGCGTACTTCAAGTCGAAAAAGGGACCAGGTTTAATTTGTGCGAAGCACCCTCCGGGCCGCAGGCGGCAAATTAAACCTGGTCCCTTTTTCGGACCTCAACTGATCGACCGGCACGCGGCGCGGATACTCTCACCCCGTAGTGCTGCCACTCCCGAAAACAAGGCTTTCGGCAACATTACCGGCTTATTGAAAACCTAGGTCACTCCCGGACTTCGGTCAAATAAACCAGTCGTCCGGCGTGGTCCGACAAGGCACAATACGCGGATTCCGGCTGACTGCTCTGATGATGAGCATGGCGAGGGTTGCGCGGGCCTTTCTGTCCCGCCGAGACAATGCTATCTTGTAACTGTTTACGGGACATTTCATGGTTTAGCCGCCGTGGCCACGCGGCGATAGTGTTCCCACGGCGTGGCCGCCGGGGCTAAACGATGCGAGATAAACCGCTTGCGGCTTCGCAACTGACAACTGACAACTGACAACTGATAACTGATAACTGACAACTTCCTCCATGACCGATCTACTCCGCCAGGAAATCGCCGCAACGGCCACGCTAATCGTGGTAAAAGTGGGCACCAGGGTGGTGACCCGGGCCGATGGAACACTTGCCCAGGACCGGATTGCACAACTGGCCGAGCAGTTGCACCGGGTGATGGCCTCCGGACGCAGCGTGGCGTTGGTTAGTTCCGGGGCGGTAGGTGCGGGCATGGGGCGACTGGGAGTGACGAGCCGCCCGACGGACCTGGCCCGGTTGCAGGCGATGGCCGCACTCGGGCAGAGCGTGCTGGTCGAAGCCTACGAGCGGACACTCCACACCCACGGCCGTCACGCCGCCCAAATCCTCCTTACCACCGACGATCTCGACAACCGCACCAGGTACCTCAACGCTCGCAACACCATCCTGACACTCTTGGAGTACGGTGCGGTGCCGATAATCAACGAGAACGACACCATCAGCGTCGATGAATTGCAGACCACGTGCGGCGACAACGACCGGCTGGCGGCGATCGTCACGAATCTGCTCCAGGCGCCGCTTTTGGTGCTGCTTTCCGACGTGGACGGACTGTACGACGGCGATCCGGCCGACCCCAATTCCCGGGTAATCCCCATGGTAAGCCGGCTGGACCAGTCGATTTTCGACCTGGTTCGGGACACTTCCGGGGGGATGGGTAAAGGGGGAATGGCCAGCAAGCT
>JAUWJC010000081.1 GCA_030607895.1 Pirellulales bacterium | reverse complement strand
CGGGCGTTTTCACTGTTGTCTTACCCTCGGTCCCAAGCTCTGCTTGGGACCGCACCGCACCGTACTGCTGGAGAGTAGCGGGTTCCCAAGCAGAGCTTGGGAACCAGGTTATGCGCTCAACCACCGGGCGTTTTCACTGTTGTCTTGGGGCAACGTGGTTTCGGGAGGGCCACGCGGGACGAGGCTTTTCGGCAACACTGGAATCCGGCCAAAGCGGTTTTTCCCGGATTTCAAGCATCGCCGGAAGAACAATCGAACAGACGGACAAAAATCTTCTTGCGTCAACACCGGCCGGTCGGAACGCAACCTATATTTTCGCAGCATTGGAAGCGTCAAGACAAGCGTCTTTTCATCTCCGGATTTCCCGGCCGCTTCTCCTCAACGGCCGCGCGCTTCAGTAACAACTCAGAACGTATTGCACCAGGAATTCGTGTCGGTCATCGCCCCTCATCGATCGCGCGCCAGATGCACATCCAAGACAAATCGAGGAGGCGATTCTCATGCGCCCATCACGCCGGCGCTTTCGCGCGATTCGCACGTCGCGGCTGGAACAGATTGAACCGCGGTTGTTGATGTCCGGCGAGCCGGCCGGCGATTTTTTCGTCGACTATTTCGTCGAAAGCGGCCCGACCGACCAGATTCACGCCTTTCTGTCGGATGCCCACGATCTAACCGGCTTGACCGAGGTCAGGGCCGACTACGGTTTCAGGGGCACGGGCCAGACGGTGGTGGTAATCGACACGGGGATTGCATACGACCATACGTCGCTTGGCGGCGGCTTTGGCCCCGAGTACCGCGTGGTCGGCGGATTCGATTTCACCGAAGAGAACGACGCCGATCCCTACGACGACGGCCCCTACGGCTCGCACGGCACCCACGTGGCCGGCATCATCGGCAGCAGCAACCAGTTCAACCAGGGCGTAGCGCCGGGAGTCGACCTGGTTGGTTTGCGCGTGTTCGACGACAACGGGGCGGGCTGCTTCACTTGGCTTGAAGATGCGCTGGCCTGGGTCCATACCAATCGCAACACCTTCGAGAATCCGATCACCGCAGTCAACCTCTCGCTGGGTACGTCTTGGAACTCCGACAGCCTGCCAGCCTGGGCAATACTCGAAGATGAACTGGCCCAACTTGAGGCCGATGGGATTTTCATCTCGGTAGCCGCCGGCAACAGCTTCGCGCGTTACGACGAACCCGGGCTGAGCTACCCGTCCGTCAGCAGTCATGTTGTGCCGGTCAGTTCGGTCGACAGCAACGGCGAGATGAGCTATTTCTCGCAACGTCATCAGCGAGTGATAGCCGCTCCGGGACGCAGTGTGCTGAGCACCGTGCCCGACTACGTTGGAGACGGCAACGGCATAAACGACGACTTCGCCCGCTACTCCGGCACGAGCATGGCCTCGCCATACGTGGCCGGGGCAAGCGTCCTGTTGCGAGAAGCCTACCAGTTCGTCGGCCTTCAGGAGGTGGCGCAAGATACCATCTACGAACTGATGCGCAACACGGCCGACACCGTCCTGGACCCGGCCACCGGCCAGGCCTACTGCCGATTGAACCTCCAGCGGGCAATCGACGCCATCATGCCGGCCGACGACTTCGGCTCCAGCGCCACGACCGCCTACAGCCTGGGTACGCTTTCCAATTCCAAGAGCAGGTCGCTCTCGGGCACGGTCGGCAAACTCGACGACAGCGATTGGTTCACCTTTGCGGCCGCGCAAACGGGCAACGTCGTCCTGACGGTCGATACCGCGGGTAACATGCTCCCCGACTGGAGGTTTGCCGAGGGGATGTTTGGCGACGGGCCGAGCAAACTCCAACTGGCCGGCGGCACGCTCTCGTTCGACGTGATTGCCGGAGGGGTCTATACGGTTGGGCTGGGTACGCGGACGGGACTGGGGCACTACTCGATCGACTTCGGCCTGGACGCCGAATTCTCCTACACCGACTGGGGGACTATCCGGCAGCAGCAGTTCCTCGACAACCAGATTTCCGGCGACGGCCAATGGTTCGCCTTCACTGCCGCCGACGACGGAATCTTGCCTGCCGAAGCCTTTTTCTCACATGCCGACGGCAACGTTGATTTGGAACTGTTCGACGCCCAACGGCAGTTGCTTGCCGGCAGCTACGGCACGGTCGACGCCGAGCGGGTAGATGTAGAGGCATCGGCCGGCGAGACGTTCTTCCTGCACGCCTTCGTCGGCGACGGCGGTAGCGGCGGCGGCCAGGTAGACCTACGGCTGACCAATCTGGTTACCCAGGATGGGACGGCCGTAACCGTGCGGGGAACCGCCGGCGACGACGACTTTACCTTTGCCGCCGGCGCCGTGCACTGCCTGACCATCAACGGCGTTGCGTACCAATTCGACGCGGCGGCCGCCGGTTCGGTAGCGTTCGACGGACTGGGCGGCTCGGATACGGCCATTCTGACCGGCACCGCCGGTGCCGACCGCGGGATATTGCGGGTCGGTTCGGCCGAACTGACCGGTTCGCAATATCGGGTTGTGGCGACCGGCGTGGAAACGATCACCGCCCGAGGCGCCGGCGGCACGGATGTCGTACGCTTGTACGACTCGCCCGGAGACGACACTCTAATCGGCACGCCCACTCGAAGTACGCTCTATGGCGACGGCTTCCACAATACGGCCGAAGGTTTCCGCTACGTTCATGCCTACGGCAACGCGGGCGGCAAAGACGTGGCGGAATTGTACGACTCGGCCGGCAACGATGTCTTCGTCGCCACGCCCATTCAAGGCAATCTCTACGGCGAGCGGTTTTACGTCCGAGCAAAACGTTTCCGCTACGTGCATGCGTACTCCACCGCGGGCGGAAACGACGTGGCGAAAATGTACGACTCGGCCGGCGACGACGTGCTCATCGTCACGCCTACCGAGAGCACACTCTACGGCAATCGGTTTTTCGCCCGAGCAAATAACTTCCGCTACGTGCACACATACGCCCGCGCGGGTGGAAACGACGTGGCCAGAATGTACGACTCCAGCGGAAACGACGTTCTGGTTGTCACGCCGACTTGCGCCAGACTCTCCGGCAGCGGGTTCTATGCCCGGGCGAAGTACTTCGAGCAGGTTTTTGCCGACGGTAATGCGGGCGGTTTCGACAAGGCGCGCTTGTACGACTCGGCGGTAGACGATTATTTCCAGGGTGCCGCGGACCGGGCACGGCTCTCCAACGACCGGCTGACCGTGGCCGGTTACGGTTTCGAGCACGTTCGGGCGCATGCCGATCGTGGCGGCGTGAACACCACGGAGCTTGCCGCGGTGGACTACATTCTCGAACTGCTGGGCGAGTGGAGTTGAGCGGTCGATTTCCCGGCGGGCAACCGTTCGGGGGATTCTATTCTCGGCCACGGATGAAACACGGATGAAACACGGATTGAGGTGAAGTAACTCGTGCCGCATTTCGAGGCGGGTCAAAACACCATCCTCTTGAATTCGACCTTGATACGTCCGAGGTTGATCAACAGTTGCTTTCTGGTAGACCTTTTCCAGGAAGCCATAACCCAATATGCGATGGACCTCGAACGCCGCTCCAATGATCTGCTCGGTAATCTCTTCGTGTTGAAGGGTCATCTTGCTTTCTTCATCCGTGTTTCATCCGTGGCCTGGTTTAAGCGGCGGCGCGGCGCGGCGGCTGGATCGGCTGTTCCGGCCGGCGGAATTCCGGGATGATTTGTTGCAGGTGGTCCAGGATCGCTTCGGGAGCGCCGTTGGCGAGCAACTCCAGTTGCTCTATCGAGATGAAGATGGCGTGGGCGTCGCGCTGCTTACGTTCGGCCACGGTGATTTTCGGATGGCAGGTGGGCAGCAGCTTCTCACCCACCACGTGCAACTCTTCGGAGAGTTTCTCCCCCGGCCGCAGGCCGATGAATTCCATCTCGATATCCTCTCCCTCTTTCAACCCGGAAAGCCGAATCATGTCGCTGGCCAGATCGAGGATTCGGATCGGGTCGCCCATGTCGAGCACGAGTATCTGCCCTTCCTTGCCGATAGCACCGGCCTGGATGACGAGCCGAGCGGCCTCGGGAATCGTCATGAAGTAACGTTGCATTTGGGGGTCGGTGATGGTAACCGGCCCACCGCGGTCGATCTGCTGGCGGAATACCTGGACCACGCTGCCGGCGGAATCCAGCACGTTTCCAAACCGCCCGGTAACGAAGCGGCAAGGCGAGACATCCGCCAGCGACTGAACGTGGAGTTCGGCCAACCGTTTGCATGCCCCCATCACGCTGGTCGGATTGACCGCCTTGTCGGTGGAAATCATCACGAATGATTCGGCCTGATAGTCCATGGCCAGATCGGCCAGCCGGCGAGTGGCCATGACGATGTTCTTGACGGCTTCGCCGGGGTGAGCTTCCATCAGCGGAACGTGCTTGTAGGCGGCCGCATGAAAAATAACCTGCGGTCGGTACTGCTGGAGCACCTCACGCATGCGGGTCTCGTCCCGGATGTCGGCAACGCAGACTTCCAATTGCGTACCAGCGGCCAGGGGGCGCAACTCCTGCTCCAGGAAGAACTGGCCCGTCTCCCAGTGATCCAGCAAGACGATTTGCTTGGGTGAGAACTGGAGCAACTGCCGGCAGATTTCCGAGCCGATGCTGCCGGCGCTGCCGGTCACGAGCAGCACTCGGCCGTCGATCCATTGGCGGATGTTCTCCATGTCGAGCTGCACCGCCTCGCGGCGCAAGAGGTCGTCGATGGCGACGGGTCGCGGGCGGATGACCACGCTGCCGCTGATCAATTGTTCGTAGCTGGGTAGCACTCGGACGTTGATCGAGTGGCGTCGGGTGTCTTCGACCAGTTCTCGCACTTTCTTGCCCGACAACTCTTCCGTGGCAATCAGCACCTCTCGGACGCCGTGGCGTTCGGCCAGGTGCCGGGTTTGGTCGATGGTTCCGATGACGGGAACGCCGCCGATTCGGGTACCCAGGCGTTTAGCGTCGTCGTCGATGAATCCCACGACGTGGTAGGTTAGTTTCCCGTTGCGAATGATCGCCCTCAGCAGCGATTCACCCGCCTCGTTGGCCCCCACGATGAAGGTGGGAATCTTGCT
Organism: Pirellulales bacterium; assembly: GCA_030607895.1. Taxonomy (GTDB): domain Bacteria; phylum Planctomycetota; class Planctomycetia; order Pirellulales; family Thermoguttaceae; genus JAUWJC01. The sequence continues at coordinate 6,353 of JAUWJC010000081.1, read as the reverse complement.
GGCGGAGAGGAACAGCAGCCAGTCGCGTTCTTGGATAACGCGCATCAGGGCCCAAATCCCACCCACCGTGACAATCGTGGCTCCCCAATCCAAGAGGAAGACGCTTCGGGGAATGAACGGATCGACGATGAAGAACCGATTGACCAGTACGGTCATCAGCAGGCTGGTGGTGGCCGCCTGCACCAGCGCGACCAAATCGTAGAAGGTGACGAATCGTCCCCATCCCTGGTAAATGCGAAACCAGCCAAACAGCAGCAGCTTGATTGCCAAGACCCAGACGATCGTACCCCAGAAGCGGTTGAGTTCCACCGGGCCGAGCTGGCCCTCGAACCGCAGCCAGTAGCTTAGATAGTAGACACCGACAAACACCGGCAGAAGCGCGGCCGTCGAGAGCAGCCGTCGTCGGCCGCCTTTCGCGCGTTTGACCGTATCGGCGAGCCACTTGTCGCTACCGGCGATATGCAAGGCGGACCTCCTTGTCCGGAAATTGGAGCCGTGTAAAGCCGCGACCAGTGGTCGCGGTATTCCCCGACAGCGGCCTAACGACCCGAAAAACCGCGACCACTGGTCGCGGCTTTACAATTGGCAATTCCCGGACACCCTGGGCTTTGATGTTTAACGCCTTTGGCGTAAGTTGTGGCTCGGTCCCAAGCTCCAGCTTTGGACCGCATTTCCGCGAAGCTCTGCTTCGCCCACAGCCAAGCGGAGTTTTTGGGCAGTGGGTTCCCAAGCTGGAGCTTGGGAACCAGGTTGTGCTTTTGGCGCGACCACCGGTCGCGGCTTTATGGTTCCGATCCGCTGCCGGACAACGTTGCGGAGCTTGTTCTGTAGGGACTCGTTTCCCGGCTTTCGCCCCAGCAACCATCGCAAGTGTTGTTCGGCTTCGGCGTACTGGCCATTGTCGATCAGGTTTTTCACCAGGCGGTGTCTGACGAGATGGTTGTTGGGATCGAATTTCAGCGCGTTTTTACCACACACCGATGCCCGCTCTCCTTGGCCCAAATCCCTATAAACTCGCTGTAGTAGCAGCCAGATCCTGCCCGCCTCCTCACCCTGAAGCATACTTGCCCGTGACTCGGCCACTTTGGCGTAGTGCTGTTGGAGTTGCCTTAACTGGGCCGAAAAAGGGACCAGGTTTAATTTGTGCGAAGCACCCTCCGGGCCGTTCCGGCAAATTAAACCTGGTCCCTTTTTCGGCTCGGACTGGGCAAGCAACCGGTAGCGGTGCTCCAGCATCATCAGGCCAGTCATGTCCGGCTGAAAAGTCTCCAGGATGAAGGGGACCTCGGTCGCCCGGACCTCGTGGGGGAAGCTGCCGGCCAGTAGCTCGATGATCTGCTTCTGATGTGTCGGGCCGCTTCGGAAGGAGCGTTGCCAATAGTCGATTCCCTGCCGATAGTCGCCGGCAAGCCAGGCCTCCTTGCCCGCCGCAAACAGCACTGCCCCGTCGAACGGCCGAACTCTCAGCGCCTGGTCTATGTAAACCTCCGTGGCGGAAGGCCGCGCCGTTTCCAGAAACGACAACTCGGCCAGGTACAGGTATCCTTCTCCCTGCAACGGGCAGAGTGCCAGGGCGTGGCGGGTGTGTCGCAGGGCAAGCTCCAAGTATCGGCAGTGCTCGCCGATCGCCTCCGAGAGCCACCGGTTCAGAACCTCCCGTGGGGAGACCTGTTGCCGCCGGGCTTCGTCGCGGAACCGGAATCTCGATTGAACGGCCGCGTCGCGGATTTGCGCCAGGGCCATCGCGTTCTTTGCGGCCGGAGATTCTTGGATCAAGTCGAACAGGCGCAAGTAGGCCGCCGCCAACCGCAACCGGGCCCTGGCGTGAGAAGCGTTCCAGCGAACCACTTCCTCTAGTTCGCAAATCGTCCGCCTGGCGGCCGCCTGCTTCGAGGCGTTGACCTGTTCCCAATCGGCTGCCTGCTGCTGGTGTGCCTCGATAGGCCGTGGCTCCTGAGAAGCCAGCGCCGCGATCCGGTAACGGTCCCAATAGGGCGAGGCAGGGACCGGACCGATACGGCTGACTACCATCCAACTTCCTATCGCCGCCAGCAGCAAGACCTGGGCCAAGACGAGATGCCGGGGCATCGCTACTCGCGTCGTGTGTCTGTTGGTCCCTTCTTGGGCAAGTTGACAAAGGCGGCAGGCACAGCCGGCGAGTATGGCGACCATCGCCATGCAAGCCGGAACGTACCAGATGAAGTCGAACAGGCTGTGAACCGCGCTGACGGCCAGGCTCGCCGAAACGGCTCCCATGCACACCAACAGGCGGCGAGAAACGGCTGCCCGCAGACCAACCACGCACCACAAGAAGCAGACGATCATGCCGGCCGCCAAAAGGGTCAATCCGGCCGCACCCGTCTCCAGGCCCACTTGCAGGTAGCCGCTTTCGGCGTGGGTGTATTCGGTCGGGCCCGACGCTTCGAAGTACATGGGATAGACTTCGCGGTGACTTCCCACGCCGGAGCCCAGCGCCGGGAAGTCGGGAACGGCCTTGAGCACGGCGGCCCAGATGGACCGGCGTCCGGCGCTCCCGTCGAGGCTCTCGATGGAGCCGGTGGTCAGGTCGTCAAGTCGATCAGTGACGGGTTCGTATCCGAAGATAGCCAGCGAAACCCCGATCATTACTCCCACCGCGGCCAGGCCGGCGAGGAACCGGATTCCCAGCGCCGAGGCCCGGTAGCAAACGGCTCCGCATATTGCAGCGGCCAGAAACGTGACGACCGCACCGCCTCGCGAGAGAGACAACAACACGGCGAACAGGACCACGCCCAGCGCCAATCCCCGAACGCCCACGCCCGGTCCGTCCGAACCGAATCGTGCGGCCTTGGAATTGAAATCGCCGCTTCGCCAGTCCGATTGTCCTTGCCCCGATTGTCCTTGCCCCGATTGTTCTTGGCCCGATTGTTTCTGGCCCGATTGTCCACCGAGCGAGTGTTGCAGCCACCAGATGAGCGGCCCGATTCCCAGTGCCAGGAAATGGGCAAAGTGATTGCGGTTGGTAAAACACCCTTTGGCCGTGCGGTAGGTGGTCGAGAAAGGATGCTCGTAGAACCAGAAGAACTTACCGTTGGCACCGAGCAGTTGCACCAGGGCGAATCCCGCAATCGCCACGGCCGACAAGGCACACCATCGCAACAGCCGCTCCACGTCTTCCACCACGCGAATTCGTTGGACCGTCACCAAAAACAACAGCCCGTATGACAAAAACATCACCAACGCCTCGCGAGTGGCCACGGGAGTCAGCGAGACGGTGGACCAGGTACCCAGCCTGACGGCCGAGTCTCCCTCAGCCGAGCCGAAAAAGGGACCAGGTTTAATTTGTGCGAAGCACCCTCCGGGCCGTTGGGGCAAATTAAACCTGGTCCCTTTTTCGGCCCATAGCGGCAGGATTTGGGCAGTGTGAGGCGTTAGATGTGTCAGCAACTTGGGCGACAGGGGAATCAATTGCAGCAGGAGCAAGACCATGCCGGCAAGCAACACGGGCTCCGCCGCCGAGTGTCGCCAAGTACCCTCGCCGCGCACATATTGGCGGATGACCCAGGCCAGGGCGACCGTAACCGCTAGCGCTACCAGGACGAGTTGCCCCAAGGGATGACGGCCACCCAGCAGACGCGGCACGACAAATATGCAGCCGGCCAGACCGCCGTCGACAATCCGCATCAGCAGATCATCGCCCCGGCGGTCATGAAATCCGCCAGACGCCGACCTTTCCACCGTTTTGCGATGAGTCATCTTTGGTAATCGCTTATTTAGCCGCCGCGGCCACGCGGCGTTGGTGATGTCCCGGCGTGGCCGCCGGGGCTAAACGATTTGGTTGCGGCCGCCTTCCGCCTTCCCCCTTCATTTAGGCGACCCGTCTGGGGACTACCCTGGTGTGAGGTTCCGGCTCGGTCCAGTTTGACATTTCGATTGCCTGATAATCGGAGTCGTCCTCTTCGACCGGGGTGTCCGTTTGGGCTTCCTCCTCCTTGTCGGCTCCGTACCCTCTTTCGTATCCGTATCCATGACCGTAGCCGTAGCCGCCACGGTATCCGTAGTAGCCGCGATCGTTGTCGGCGCCGATCCGATTCACCACAATACCCAAAAGCGGTATCTTCAACGCGGCGAGTCCTTCGGTGACTCGCATGACGAAGCGTCGCCGATTTTTGTCGGGCTGCACGACCAGCATCATTCCGTCGACAAGCCGGCCGATGACGGCGGCGTCGCTGGTGGCCAGGGCGGGCGGGCTGTCGACGAGGATTTGGTCGTAGACGGTCTCGGCCCAGGCAAGCAAGTCGGCGAACCGCGGATTGGTGAGCAACTCGGCCGGGTTGGAGTATCTGAGCCCGGACGGCAGGACGTCGAGGTTCTCCACACCCGACGCTTGAATTACGGCGACGGCCATTTCCTCCACGTCGTCGCCGCCGCGAATGATCTTCGAAAGCCCGTCGATCCCGCGCATCCCCATCATGGCCGTCAAGCCGGGGCGGCGCAGGTCGGCATCGACAAGCAGGGTTTTCTGCCCGGATTGGGCATGGGAGACAGCCAGGTTCGCCAGAACCGTGGTCTTTCCATCGCCCGGCTCGGCGCTGGAAATGACGATTCGGCGCGGTTCCCGCTCGTCCAGCGCAAGACGGGTGCGTAGCGTCCTGAAGGCTTCGCTTTCCACCGAGTCGGGCGCGACGTGTACCTGCAGCGCGGTGGCCCCGACCGTCTGATGGGTTTTCAGTTGCCTGACCAGGCTCAACACCGAAACACCCAACTGGCTTTCCATCTCGTCGACGGAACGGAACCGATCGTCGAGGATGTCCAGCGCGTAGACCCCCACCAGTCCGGCCCCCAGGCCGGCCATCAACGATAGTAGAAGCGCGAGGCGCAAACTGGGTGAGACGGGCGAAGCTGCCACTATCGGGTCTTCGATCACGGCGATGCGGAACTCCTGCCCCTCGTGCTGTAGTTCGAACTGGCCGATCTTGTCGCGCAGGACGTCGTGCATTTGGTGCAGTCTGTCTCGCTCGCGACTCATCAACTCGAGTTGGGCCAACAAGCCGTTGACCTTGTTGGCCTCGGCCCGTGCGTACTGAAGCTCGATCCGCAACCACTCTTCCGTCTGCCGCGCTTCGTTGAGGTTTTGCCGGACCATCTGCACCAGCCTCAACCCGAACTGTTCGTGCCGCGACTGTTCGATATGTCTGAGGTGTGCTTCGATTTCGGCGATTCTGTTCTGCTTTTGGACCACCATCGGATGCGCCTGTCCGAGGTACTGTTGCATTGTGTTCAACTCGGCGCGGTCTTCCGTGAGGGCGCGCTGCAACTGGGTTTCGATTGTCGAGGCCCTGAACCCGGCCGTGCCCAGCAGCCACTCCTCGGCCGCCCCGTCTTTGAGGGTTATCAGCGGATCTTCCCCTCGCCCGATCGCCGCCTGGATCGCCGCCAACGAGGCCTCCAACTCCACTCGGCGGGTGCGGCCCTGCATCCATTGGCCGTTCAGAGAAAGGTAGTTCTGCACGGCAGGATGAGCCGTGGTGCCGCCGCGATTGATTTCCAGTCCCCAAGTGTTGCAGAACTGAAATATGTTCTGATTGCTCTGGGCCAGCTCGCCGGAGAGCTTGTTCAACTCGCCGGTCAATACCCGAATGCTCCCTTCCGTATTCCCCTTGTTCGTCTCGTCCAGAAAGTTGACGAAGGAGTTGACGACCGCGTTGACCGCAACGAAGGCCGCATTGGGGTCCTTCAACCGGCAAGCGATCTCGATGATTTCCCCCCGGCTGTTCTTTGCCGACAGGCTTCTCTTGAGGATGTTGGGTTTGTTCGCCTCGGGGACGTGGGCCATGTCGGAGCAGTTGTCGGCGTGCAGGTGTTTTGCCGCTCCCTCGAGGACCTTGCGGCTGGTAACCAACTCCTTGAGAGTTGGTATCAGGCCGTTATGCCGGCCACCCTCGGCGCCCACGGCAGCGGCGCCGGGGTCCTGAATCTTCTGCCTCATCACCAGCAGCTTGGCCTTGGCCTGGTAGTAGCGAGTTGCCGTTGCGTAGTAGAGCCCACCCAACAACCCGGCCGCCAACAGGGCCGTAATCACCACGCTCTTCCGGTAGCGCACGGTCACCAAGAACCGCATAAGCGCATGCACGATCTGCGCGGTGGCCTGGGCTTCGTCCTCGCTATGAACCACTACCGGTTCCTGCGACATTGTAATTGGTTATTAGTTGAGGGTTGAAAGTTGAGGGTTGAAAGTTGAGAGTTCAGAGTTGAGAGTTGAAAGTTGCTGACACTAACGTTTTCTATGTGTGGACATGGGTTCAGTTGTTCTCGGGGAACCAAAACCCCCTGGCCTCACTGTCTTATCCAGATTGATGGCAAGAAAGTGCATT
>JAUWJC010000374.1 GCA_030607895.1 Pirellulales bacterium | reverse complement strand
TGTCGGGGGGCGCGCGCTGTCGCGCCCCCAGCATCCACGTCTCATGGGATGGTTAGCTAATCGAGCCTATGCTTCTTGTTTAGTCGTTCGGGGGTGTACTGCTCGGTGACGTAGCTTATGTCGCGGCTGATGAGTGCCTCGACTTCCAGCTTGAAACCGTTATCGAGCATTCCCTTGATCTCTTTCTGCCATGGTTTTTTGTGGGCGAACCAGGGATAGGCGGCAATTTGCTTCGCACGGCGGCGGTCGGTGTCGCTTAGGTTGATCTTCACGCTTGCCGACAGTCCGCACCGCTCGAAGTCCTTCGAGCGCAGCCCGAGGAACTTGGCATCCGGGATGGCCATCCGCTGCGATTCGTAGGCCAGGTTGATCGATCCCTGCTTGATAACGCTGTAGATATAGTATCCCCAGGGATCGTTATCCAGCAGGCAGTAGACGGGCAAGTTCAACTCGGCGTGCATTCGATGCAGCAGCCGCCGCACTCCGCGTGGCGGTTGGCCTCCGCCGTGGGTGAGGATGCAGTTGTGCTTGCGCCAGAACTTGTCCTCGTTGAACCTCTGCCAGACGGTATCCTTTTCGACGTGCAGAACAAATCGGGCCTTGCAACTCTTGAAGCGGATTGCCTCGGGCTCGACAATCGAGGGGATGCCGTATCCGCCCGAGCCCATCCGCGAGCAGTCGATTTCGTCGCCCCGGTCGATCAGCACAAGGTCGCCGACCATGTCGCCCCGCTTCTGCGCGTAGAGGTGCAACTCCTCACGCAGGCTGTTCAGGAGCACTTCGACATCTTCGATCACCGGGTCGCATTCCGACTGTTCGCCGAACGTTTCTTCCTTGGTTCCTTCGATCGTATGTTTCAGCAGGTAGTAGAGTCCTCGAATGCTGGTCGTTTTGCCCTGCTCGATGAGTTGCGTGGCGCCACTGGCAGCCAGCATGGTCTGCATGAAGCTCTTCGCCTGCGAGAGGTTGAACAACTGCCGGCGATTGCTATTCTTGCCCATCTCGATGAACCGCTTGGTCTTGTTGTAGCGGACGTTCGAGAGCGAGCGGGTGGGGATGTCCATGTGTGGATCGCGGCGTCGGCCGGCCGCGTTTTCCACGGCATCGGCCAGGCCGACCAGTTGGGCCATGGTCCGCTTGTCGCGCGAGGTCAGTCTTGCTTTCACTTTGGAAACACCTTTGTGAGTGACGGTTTTGCGTGTGGACATAATAGATTGAAAGAGGGTTCGGGGTTCCCTCGGCCACGGATGAAACACGGATTGAAAACGGATTGAGGGGCCGCATTTCGAGGACCGCCTCATTAGTTTGGCCCGAATGTCGAGACGGGTCACAACATCATCCCCCTTTCTCTATCCGTGTTTCATCCGTGGCCTTATTCCCCCGTCTTCCCATTGTCTGCCAACAGTCGGGCTTCTTGTTCTTCCGGCGTGACGATCAGCACGCCGTCGCCGAAATTCGGTTCCTGTTCGTCGATGGGTCGGCCGCGGTCGTCCAGCTTGACGTCGGCCTCGGCAGTCCGTTTTCGGGCTATCAGGAGCAGTTGATCGTAGAGTGCTTGGCGGTCGGTGTTGTTAATCCGGCTGACGGCGGTGGCCACTTCACCCAGGTATCGGAGAAAGATGCTCCGCCTCTGTCCTTCGTGCTTCACCCGCTTGCGGCGGCGCAGATACATACCCAGTTTTCGGCCGACCGATTGCAGTGCCAGCCGCAGTTCCTTGTGGATTTCGGGATAGGCGGCGATGGCTTCCTTCGACTCGCTGGTGAACGGCACCCAAACGCTGCCCATGTGCACCATGATGGTCACGGGCCCGCGGGGCAGCGAACCGCGCGATTGGCTCAATCCGTAGGGGCGCCAGTTGGTGGCCATCACGGTCTGCGTAACGGCACATCCGCCCGCCTGAAACTGCAAGGGCACGCGGTTGGCGTAGCGCAGAACGTTCATCGTCTGGCCGTCGTGCAGGTTGACGTTCCGCATGGCGTCGTGCAGCCGGTCGACGTCGGCCTTCTTCAGATTACCCGGCGAGACGCGGCTCTTGGCACCGGCCTCGGCCAGGATCTTGTCGGCCGAATCGGTCCCTAGCCCGTCGAAAGTATTAGCAAGAAACTGGCGGAGCGTTCGGGCGTCGCTCTGCTGGAGCAGTTCGACCAGCGCCTCGCGCGATACCCGATGGGCCGTCGACGTGCCGCCGTAAGCCAAGCCGACTTCGATCTGGAACGGATTCCCCCGATACACGGCCGGCGGCCGGGTGGAGGCCGCGTAGAATTCGCCGGGCACCACCTGATGCAAGCCTTTGAGAATCAACTCCTCGCCGATTGGCGAAATGCAGTCGGTCGAAGGCGCCTTGATCTTGCTCTTCTGAATCGCCTTGTACAGCAGGTCGACCTCGTGCCGGCCGATTTTCCTGGTTCGCGCCCGGGTGCTCACTTTGGCCGCTTCGCAAATTCGCCGGGCAACGGCCGGACTAACGCAGGAAAACGACTTGGTCAGGAATTGCGTAATCGTCGGTTCCTTGGTGTCCTTGATCATGCTGACCAGCATCCCCATTTCGACACCATACGGATGCGGCTTGATCTCGCGGGGTTCGGCCGGCAAGACCTCGGCAACGCGCGGGTACTCTTTCTTGTTGCCCTCCGGATCGACGTAGTGGACCGTCACGTGCGGATTGGCAATGGCCGTCTGCTGGAGGTACTCGTCGACGCTGCCGCGACCGCGTTGGTATCGGGCTTCCAACTCGATGGTTACGCGGGTGCCGTGGTCTGCTTCAATCCACTCGATGCCGTGCTTTTCAATCGCCTTGCGGCCGCGCTCACCCGGCGCTATGTCTTGCCCTTCACCGCGTCCGTTGATAATTTCCGGCCGGTTGCGCTTCGTGTCGATTTGGATTTCGTAGTAGTGGGCCGGCTTGCGCTTGGAGACCTTCGACATGATCTTGACCGGCTTACCCGTGGTCAGCAGGCCGTACATGCCCGCCGCACTGATACCGATGCCTTGCTGTCCGCGGCTCATTCGCAGCCGGTGGAACTTAGAGCCGTAAAGCAGCTTTCCGAAGATCAGGGGGATTTGCTTCTTGAGGATTCCCGGTCCGTTGTCTTGCACCCCCACTTTGTACCGGCCTGGGCTGGTTGCCTCGATGTGGACCCAGATATCCGGCAGGATGACGGCCTCTTCGCAGGCATCCAGGGCGTTGTCGACGGCCTCCTTGACGGTGGTCAGCAGGGCCTTGCGGGGATTGTCGAATCCCAGCAAGTGGCGATTCTTGGCGAAGAACTCGCTGACCGAGATATCGCGCTGGCTGGCGGCCATCGACTGGGCCGTCGCCCGGCGCCTTCGGACAGACTTCGAGGTGGATTTGCGGAGCTTGCTTTTTGCCAATCTTGGGACTTCCCGATGATCTGCGCTATATTGAATTGAAAAGCCGCGACCAGTGGTCGCGGTTTACCAAACGAACCGGCAATTCGAACAACCGCGACCACTGGTCGCGGCTTTACAACGAAAAATTCCCGCACACCCTCGTCTAATTATGACGATTATAGCGGTTCTTCCGGCACTCTCCCAGGCTGTTTTCGCCCGCCTGCCGACATATTGCCTTCCTTTGCCATATCCGGCAAATAAAGACTCACCCCTAGCACCGTCACAAGCCGAGATTTTTACTGTACTACCACACCGAATCCGTTCTCACACCAATGCGTCTTGAGGACTCGCCCGATGACTTTCAGACTCTTACGCCTCTGGCTAGCTGCCGCGGCCTTGCTGGTGGCCTGGAACATTGACCTGGGCACCTCGAACGAACTGCAAGCGGCGCGTCGCACGAACGGCGACGATCTGTTCTATAACTACTACGTGCCGCCGGGTGGTTGCTCGGGTGTGGGGGCCCAGTTGTATCCTTGTCCCCGGCCAGTCCCACCCTGGGTAGGTCACACCTACGTTACCTACCAGCCGCTAATGCCACACGAGTTCCTCTACAAACACCACCGCGTTTATCGCCGATGCAATCCGGACGCCGGCTGGACCAGGACCATGGTTATTTGGCGTTAGGAGGAAAACAGAAATATGAAATGCTCATTGCTCCTAGCCGTTGCAGTAGTGGCGACGCTTGCCTGGGGCGATTTGGCCCAGGCGGCCGGACGTACCGTAATGGGAGCCATCGCACACAGACGGGCCCAGTGCTACCCATGGCACGGCGGATACTACAGCCCCGCCTGGGGAATGCCGTTGGCGCTTGTCGTGCCGCCCACCGCCGAAGTGCAAACGAATTGGGGATGGGGTGTGGGAAACACGCGGACCACGACCATCCGCCACCAGTTCGAGCGAAACTACCCAGGACCCGGATATTACTCGCGAGAAGCCTTTAGACCCACGCCGCCTTGGCCCAGCGATACCGACCAGTCTGGCAAATACTACATCCGAGGACCCTGGTAGACAGGCGTCCAGCGCGGCACGATTTGTCCGCCCAGCCATCCGCTATACCCACCAACAACCCTCCGTTTCCTCGCCAACCAGGGCAGTTCAGCGTACAGCACGTTGAACTGCCCTGTTCTTTCTGTCATAACCGCCGTCGGGATTCGGCTTACAAACGCCCGGTTCTTCCGTTCTTGGGTGCAAAACGCTAGAAACGCGGCGGTGTGCCACTGCTTGCCCGGAGAAAACAAGCCATTTGAGTTGGGCAGGCACTGCTTGCGGGCTTTCCGAATTAGACAAGTGTCCCG
>JAUWJC010000409.1 GCA_030607895.1 Pirellulales bacterium | reverse complement strand
GCCCAAGGGCACGCGGCTGGCGTTCTGCGAGGCGCGGAAGGGCAGCCGCGCCGACCAGAGCCCGACCGACATTGTGCTCAAGCGGAGCCTCGACGGCGGCCGGACATGGATGCCCATCCAGACCGTACTTAACGGCAAGGCCGCCGCGTTCATGGACCCCTGCCCCGTGGTTGACCAGTCGACCGGAACGGTCTTCCTCGTGGTGGATCGCTGGCCGGAAGGCGGGTATAAGGCGAAGCGGGTGCCCGGCTTCGGACTGGACTCGATCACCGCCTGGGTCACCCAGTCCAACGACGACGGCGTAACCTGGTCCAAGCCGCGCGACATCACCCGAACCACCAAGAAAGCACACTGGACCGGCATTGCCCACGGGCCGGGCGTGGGTATCCAGGATAAGCACGGTCGGCTGTTGGTTCCATGCACTCAGTACGCCGGCGGAATGCGGGCACTGCTCGTGATCAGCGACGATCACGGCAAGACCTGGCACATCGGCGGCGAGACGAGCCCAAAAATGAGCGAGACGCAAGTGGTCGAACTGGCCGACGGCACGCTAATGCTGAACATGCGGAGCGATCGGAGGAAGAAATGCCGTGCCGTGGCCACCAGTACCGACGGCGGGCGAACCTGGACCGAGCCAGTCGACGAGCCACAACTGATCGAGCCCGTCTGCCAGGCCAGCATCCTCCGCTACACGCTTGCCGAAAAACACGGCAAGAACCGCCTGCTGTTCGCCAACCCGGCCACGCAGGGCGGCCGCACCAACGGCTCGGTGCGCATCAGCTACGACGAGGGCAAGACCTGGCCGGTGGCCAAGACGCTCTACGCCGGCTCGTTCGCCTACTGCTGCCTGACGGTGCTTCCCGACATGACCATGGGCTGCCTGTTCGAGCGGGACGACTACAGCAAGATCACCTTCGCCCGATTCACGCTCGATTGGTTGACCGACGGCAAGGAAAGTTTATGAACCTATCCGAAAACCGGGAAGGCGAGGCTCCTGCCGAGCTAAAGCCGCGTCGAAACAAGGCTCTCGATGCCAAGATTCTCGCCAAGATGCGAGAAGTGAACGACCCGGTTCTGAAACGGATACGCAAGTAGAGTTTAGCCGGGCCGCTTGCGGCCCGTTGCGACTGCGCCGGCGAGTTTCGGACGGGAAACGGGCCGCAAGCGGCCCGGCTAAACGGCGAACTCCACATTCTAGGTGAGACGCAGCACTAAGAAACGAAGAGACTCTTGGTCGAGAAGTTGGGGTCGCTTGTCAGGTGAACGCCCAGTCGCCGCAGGCCGGCTTCGTCGCCGGGTGTGGGGATGTGGGTCATGTGAGCGTCGCACCCACGAAGCTCCTTCAGCTTCTGGACGCACAACTGGGCGGTGGGGTTTGTCGTGGCGCTGATGCCAAGCGCAATAAGCGTCTCTTCCAGGTCGAGGCTTACGTTCTTGCTGTTGAAAACGTCTTTTTTCAACTTGCCAATCGACTCGGTAACGTTGGGTGAAAGCAGGTGTATCTGGTCGGGCACGCCCGACAGTTCTTTTACGGCGTTCATCACCAGGCTGGATGCGGCATGCATTAGCGGGGAGTTCTTGCCCGTGACGATCGCGCCGTCGCCCAGTTCGACTGCCGCGCCGCAGAATATCCCATCGTGGCCCTTGCCTTCTTGATGTTGTCCGTCACGTGCGGCCTGTCGGGCGGGTTCAACCACGTGGCGGTCTTCCGGGCGGAGATTGAGCGCTTCCATAAGCTGCTGGGCCCGTTCGACCGTCTCCTTGTCGACCAGTCCCAGCACGTATTCGCAGGTGTAGCGGAAGTAGCGGCGGATCACTTCCTCGCCAGCAGCCTGCCGCACCGCGTCGTCGTCGGTAATGCCGGAAGCCGTCCGATTGACACCCATCTCGGTCGGGGACCGATAGATCGATTCGCCACTGGTGATGCGCTCGAGTATTTTCCTTACCACCGGGAAGGCTTCGATGTCGCGGTTGTAGTTGACGGCCGTTTCTCCGCGGGCCTCCAAGTGGAACGGATCGATCATGTTCACATCGTGCAGGTCGGCGGTTGCCGCCTCGTAGGCGACGTTTACCGGGTGGTTTCGCGGCAGGTTCCAGATGGGGAATGTCTCGAACTTGGCGTAGCCGGAACGAATATCCCGCTTGTGGTCGTGATACATCTGGTTGAGGCAAGTGGCCAGTTTGCCGCTCCCCGGGCCGGGACCGGTGACAACCACAAGCGGCTTGGTCGTCTCGATGTACGGATTGGCGCCGTAGCCTTCGTCGCTGACTATCCGGTCCACGTCGGTTGGATAGCCCTTGGTGGCGCCGTGCGTGTAGACGGTGATCTGGCGCCGCTCGAGCCGGTTCTTGAACAGACGCGCGCTGGGCTGGTCGTCGAACCGAGTGATGATGACCGCCCGGAACTCGACTCCCCACTCGCGCAGATCGTCGATCAGCTTCAGCGCGTCGGCGTCGTAGGTGATCCCGAAATCGGCCCGAATCTTCCTCCGCTCGATCGCCCCGGCATGGATGCACAACAGTATCTCGGCCTTATCCTTCAGCTTTTCCAGGAGCCGCATCTTCACGTTGGGGCGATAGCCGGGTAGAACTCGGGCGGCGTGGTAGTCGAACAGTAACTTGCCGCCGAACTCCAGATACAGCTTGTTGTTGAACCGCTCGACGCGCTCGATAATGGCGGCCGCTTGCTCCTGGAGGTAGCGCTTGTTGTCGAAGCCGATAATGCCGGACATGCCGTCCCTCATCCCTCGCCCCTGACCCCTGGCCCCTGGCCCCTTTTGCAAGGCTCGGCGCCGTCCCAGCAGTAGGTGCAGAGTCTCTCCTTCGGCAGGCCGATTGCCGCCACCAGATCGCCGAGTTCCTGGTACTTCAGTGACGTTAGTCCAAGTCGCTGCTTAATGCGGTCGACCATGGCGCGGTACCGCTCGGACGTGGAATCGGCATACTCGGCGAGTTGCTCCTCGCTCTCGCCGTCGAGTTCCTTGATCGCCTTTCGGGCGGCAAGGTCCAACTCTGATTTCGACCGGGAGAAATTCAGGAACTTGCAGCCATACACCAAGGGCGGACAAGCAGGCCGCATGTGGATCTCCAAGGCGCCGTAATCGTAAATCCGCTGGATGGTGTCCTTCAATTGCGTCCCGCGGACGATCGAGTCCTCGCAAAACAGGAGCCGCTTTCCCCGGATCAACTCCCGGATGGGAATCAGCTTCATCCGGGCGACCAGGTCGCGGATCCGCTGCTCCTGTGGCATGAAACTGCGCGGCCAGGTGGGCGTGTACTTAACGAAAGGACGCTGATACGGCACACCCGCCTCGTTGGCATAGCCGATAGCGTGTCCGGTGCCCGAGTCGGGAATGCCGGCCACCGTGTCGACCTGGCAATCGTCGGCCTTAGCCAAGGCCGCGCCGCAACGGTTGCGAACCACCTCGACGTTGATGTCTTCATAATTCGACGCCGGATAGCCGTAATAGACCCAAAGGAAGGCGCATATCTGCATCGTCTCGCCGGGCGGCTTGAGCGTCTCGAAACCGTCCGGCGTTATCCGCACCACCTGGCCCGGCCCGAGGTATTCCTCGATCTCGTAGTCCAGGTTCGGAAGCGCGCAGGTCTCCAGCGTCACGGCATAGGCACCGGGCTTACCGCCGATGACCAGGGGCGTGCGTCCGAGCCGGTCGCGGGCGGCGTAGATGCAATGGTCGGTCAACAGCAGCAGCGAGCATGATCCCTCGATTACCCGCTGCGCGTACTCGATGCCGTCCTCGAACGAGGCTTCCCGGTTGATGAGCGTGGCCACCAGTTCCGTGGGGTTGATTGCATCTCCGCTCATTTCGGAGAAATGCGTGGCGCGGTCGCTAAAGACTTCGGCGGCCAGCGAGTCCAGGTTCTCGATCCTTCCCACCGTAACCAGGGCGTATGTGCCGAGGTGCGATCCGATAATCAACGGCTGGTCCTCGAAATCGCTGATTACCCCCAGCCCGAGCGAGCCTTTCAGTTCCGGAAGGTCGTCTTCAAACTTCGTGCGGAATTGGGCGTTGGTAATATCCTTGATGAATCGGGTGAATCCCCGGCCGTTGCGGACCACCAGTCCCCCGCGCCGGGTGCCCAGGTGCGAATGATAGTCCGTCCCGTAAAACAGGTCGGCAACGCAGTCCTTCTTCGAAGCAATCCCGTACAACCCACCCATGCTGGTTCTCTCCGGTTGAAGGTTGAAGGTTGAAAGTTGAGAGTTGAAGGTTGATGGTTCTCAAACTGTAAGGAGGGTATTCCGAAAATGGCTACTGGATCCGTCACGCGATGGTTTTCACGAGAGTTTTCGGTTTGCCGACGGTGCCTGTCCCCTTTTTCGGACGGCGAATACCGAGTACCGTGGAAAAAGGGGACAGGCACCTCGCG
>JAUWJC010000394.1 GCA_030607895.1 Pirellulales bacterium | reverse complement strand
GCTTTGCCGTAGCGGGCAAGGACCATGTGGCGCAGCCGGATGTGGTCGGAGTGGGAGAGGCCGGGGTCGGCGGCTATCAGGTCGCGGGAGTCGCGTCGGGCTTCTTCGAGGATGGCCGTGTCGCGCAGCAGATCGGCAATGCGAAACGGCGGCAGGCCGTGCTGCCGGGTGCCGAACAATTCGCCCGGGCCGCGAAGGGCGAAATCCGTCTCGGCCAGGCGGAAGCCGTCGGTTGTGGAAACCAGCGCATCGAGCCGCTTCTGGGCTTCTTCGGTCTTGGGATCGGCAAACACCGCGCAGAAGCCGGGGAACCGGCCGCGACTGATGCGGCCGCGAAGCTGATGCAGTTGCGCCAGGCCGAACCGCTCGGCCCCTTCGATGGTCATCAGCGTGGCGTTCGGCACGTCCACGCCAACCTCGATGACGGACGTCGAGACCAGCACCTGAATTTCGCCGCGGCGGAAGTCGTCCATCACGGCGTCTTTTTCGTCGGCACTCATTCGGCCGTGGATCAGGCCGAGCCGGAATTCTTCCAACACACCGTTTGCCAGCGACTCGAACGTCTCCTCCAGGTTGGCTACCGCAAGCTGGTCCGACTCTTCGACCAGCGGCGTGACGACGTAACCCTGCCGGCCCTCGCGTAGCTTCTTCGAGAAAAACTGCCACCAGCGGTCGCGTTGCGATTCTTCGGTGAGATAAGTGTTGACCTTCTGCCGGCCCGGCGGACTGTCGCGCAGTGTCGAAACGTCCAGATCGCCGAAGAGCGTCATGGTAACGGTTCGCGGGATGGGCGTGGCGGTCATCACCAGGTAATGCGGTGCCAGGCCGGCCTGTTTGAGCGTTGCCCGCTGCCGGACACCGAACTTGTGCTGCTCGTCGATGACCACCAAGCCCAGCTTGGCGAACTGAACGTCTTCCTGTATGACCGCCTGGGTACCCACGACGATATCCGCCCGACCGGCTGCTATCTCTTCGAGCAACTCCCGCCGCCCCTTGGCCGGGAGCCCCCCGGTGAGTTGTACTCGGCGAACCTGGCTGGAGGCGAGCAACTTGTTGAGCGTGAGCGCGTGCTGCCGGGCGAGCACTTCGGTGGGGGCCATCAGCACTGCCTGGCAGCCATGTGCCACGGCCGTCAGCATGGCGTAAACGGCGACCACCGTCTTTCCGCTGCCCACGTCGCCTTGCAGGAGCCGGTTCATGGGCGTGGAGGCGGCCATGTCGGCGGCGATTTGGGCAACGGCCTCCTCCTGCCCGGCGGTCAACTCGAAGGGGAACAGCCGGCGGATTCGAGCGTTGATCTTCGCCGTGGCCTCAAGCCGCGGGGCTTCCTGCTTGGCCTGCTGAGAACGCTTGATCGCCAGGGCCAGTTGCAGGATGAGCAACTCCTGGTAGACAAACCGGCGTCGCGCCCGACCGAGGCTTTCGGCATCGCTGGGGAAGTGAATCTCGGGCAACGCTCTTTCCAACGGCCAGAGGTCGTGATTTTCGAGGTACTGGCTGGGAAACACCTCGTCGAGCAGCTCGGCATGAGACGCCAATATCCGCTGGACGATCCGGCGAAGTTCCCACTGCCGGAGTCCTTCGGTCAGCGGATAGACGGGCAGGATTCCTCCGCTGGGCTCCTCTTCCTCGTCGGCCAGCGGCGTTATCTTTGGATGGACCATTTCCCAGGCCAGGCCGTTGAGCTTCGGCTTGCCCGAGAGCATTAGCCTTTGACCGCGCGAGAACTGCTTCTGCATGAACGGCTGGTTGAACCAGACCGCCCTCATGTAACCGGTGTCGGAGCGAACGAGCACGCCAAGCACGCTGCGTCCGGTGCCGGTTGCACGGAGTTCGATCTCTTCGACCGTTCCGCGGATGCTTTGCAGCTTGCCCTCCTCGAGTTGTTCGATTTCGCGCAGGTCGGTCAGGTCTTCATAGTCGCGAGGAAAGAAGAAGAGCACGTCCAGCGCGGTCCGCAGATGGAGCTTCCCGAGCAGTTCGGCCCGGCGCGGTCCAACGCCGGAGAGGAATTGCACAGGCGTCGCGAGTAGCTCGACGGCAGTCTTTTCAGGCGTGTTCATCACACGCATTGTAGCACTGACCACTGACCACTGACCACTATCCCCTCCCTACAGGTACTTCTGATAGGCGGCCACGGCCAGGGTGTCGCAGCGTTCGTTTTCGAGGTGGCCCGAGTGCCCGCGGACGTGGACGAATTGGACGTCGTGTTTGGCCAGGAGTGTGTCCAGGCGTCGCCAGAGGTCTTCGTTTTTCAGTTCGGCCCAGCGGTTCCGCTCGCGTCGTCGCCATCCGTTGGCCTTCCATTTGGGCAGCCATTCGGAGAGCCCCCGACCGACGTAGACACTATCGGATATCAACTGAACGGTTGCCGGCCGCCGGAGAGTTTCGAGGCCGCGAATCACGGCGGTCAGTTCCATCCGGTTGTTCGTGGTTTCCTTTTCGGCGCCGGATTTTTCCAGATTTTTTCCGGTGGCCGGGTGATTGAGAATAAAGGCCCAGCCGCCCGGGCCGGGGTTGCCGCTGCACCCACCGTCGGTAAACAGCCGCACTTCCGGTGCATCATCCTGGTTTCGTTTGCTCATGCTGGTGCTACGATTGGGCAACGGTGTCGGAACGCTCGCGATTGAAATCCGGCCGTGGCTTGGCGAACTGCTCGAAACCGTCCGCCAGCGGCGAGTCCAGCCGGGGCTGCTCCTCCAGAACCCACGGCAAGCGGACGGTGAACTTGCTCCCTTTGCCCAATTCGCTCTCGACGGTAACTTCGCCGCCAAGCAGTTTGCACAACTCCTTGACGATTGACAGCCCCAACCCGGTGCCGGGGTACTCCCGCGTCATCGCATCGCCAGTGGACGGCATGCCGGACGACATGCCGGACGACACAACAGTACGGCCTTGGCGGAATTTCTCGAAAATCGTCTGCCGGTCTTCTTCGGCGATACCCACGCCCGTGTCGGCTACCTCCAGAAGCATGTTGGCCGACCCATCGCTACGGGCGGAGACCGAGATACGGCCGCCCTCGGGCGTGAACTTGATGGCATTGGAGAGCAGGTTGTTGAGTATCTGTTGCACCCGGGCCTGGTCCTGGTGCATGGTGGGTAAGTCGGGTTGGGCCTCCATTTCCAGGTCGATATTCTTTTTCTCGGTGAGCGGTCGGGCCATGTCGCATTGCGCATTGATCGCCTGCTCGATGCGGAAGTCGGTCAGGCGAACGTCCATCTTGCCGCTCTCAATCTTGGCCAGGTCGAGGATGTGGTTAATCATTTCCATGAGCATCCGACCCGATTTCTGGATGTTCTCGACATAACGCTTCTGCTTGTCGTCCAACGAATCGATCGAGCCGAGCACGTCGCTGAAGCCAAGTATGCTGTTCAACGGCGTCCGCAGCTCGTGGCTCATGGTGGCCAGGAAGTCGCCCTTGATGCGGTTCATTTCGTACAACTGCATGTTGGCCTGGGCCAACTCGTCCACCTTGCCGTCCAGATTGATGTTCACCTGGCGGAGTTCGTCCTGGGCGTCGACCAGGTGCCGGAGCATGCGGTTGAACGCCACGGCCAGCGCCTCGAACTCGTCGCCCGTGTGAATGTCGGCCCGCAGCGAGATGTTGCCGTGGCTGATCGCGTCGCTCACCTCGTGGAGGTGCGTCAACGGTTTGACTATCACGTAGCGGACGATCACGTAAGAAGCGATCATCGCCAGGAAGACCGTGATAATGGCGGTTGACAGCAGGATGGCCCGGTTCAAGTTCAACGCCCGCTGCGTGGGACCGTTCGGAATTCTGACTTGAACGACGGCCATCAGGGCGCCCTCGGCCAGCGGCGGCCCGCCGGTAAGACCGCCGCCACCCAACGCCAATCCACTCCCGGTCAGATCGAAACCGTCCCCGCCGGGCGGCGGCTTGTGACACACCAAAAGGCACGATTCCTGCGCCCGGATCGGCTGGTAGTATTGGTATTCGTTGCGGTCCGACAGTAGCCGTTGCCGGAACTCGGGCACGTCGGAGCCGGCCGATTCTTCGGCGTTGGCCTTGAGAAACGACTCGAGCAACTCCGCCTCGAACTGGTCCAGCGGTTCCCCGCCGGCGTCGGTGCTGTTGGGGCGAATGAATCGCCACTTGCATTCCTGCTTGCTGAGGTTCTCGCTGAGGTTCTGGACAACCTCTCGAAACTCCTCGTTGGTCTCCAGCTTCTGCCAGTGCTTGATGACCATCACCTGGTCGACCAGCAGCCGGCCCGTGTTGCGATTCTGCCTGTAGACCAGCTTCTCGGTCTGGCTGCCGTACCACCAGAAGCTACCGGTAATCAACAACAACAGGCAAGCCCCAAACAGAAAGCGACACTTCCGCTCCAGGCTCGTCTCACCCAAGACGCGTTTGAACGATCGGTACGACAAGAGAGACTTGATAGTTGAGAGTTGAGAGTTGAAAGTTGAGGGTTGAATGTTGGGAGCAAAAGCACGTGACGAGTGGTCGCGGCTTTTCAATTCATGGCAGAAGACCCTCTATTGCGGCAGAATTTCGGGCCGACACGGCCCGGCTCTGT
>JAUWJC010000244.1 GCA_030607895.1 Pirellulales bacterium | reverse complement strand
GAGGGCAGAGTGGCCACCAGCGTTTTGCCTTCGCCGGTAACCATCTCGGCGATGTTGCCGCCGTGAAGGACAATTCCTCCCATGAGTTGCACGTCGTAATGCCGCAGCCCCAACACCCGGCGACCCGCCTCCCGGCATACGCCAAATGTCTCGATCAACAGATCGTCCAATGTCTCGCCGGCAGCCAGTCGCCTGCGGAACTTGTCGGTCTGCTCGCGGAGTTCCGCGTCGCTGAATTCCTGGTACTTTGGCTCCAGGGCGTTTATGGCGTCGATCTGGGGTTGTAGCTTCTTCAGGAACCGGGCGTTCGAGGAGCCGAACATCGAGGTTACGCCGCGCTCGATCCCTCGCGTCAGCCCGCCAAAGGCGTCGGACGTGATTTCCCAGACTCGTTCCAGAACTTCCATGGACATGGGCTGCCTAGCCGATACCAGAATACACAGTGATGAACAAACAAATCGACCGTCCGCCCCATGGCGGCAGATGGTTTGGAGGAGGGCGCAACACGTTCCAGCCCCGTAACTTACATAATCCACTACGGCCAGTCAAGAATGGTTGTTCGCGAAGGTACCCCCCGTCGGAGTGGGAGGTTGGGCCTGTCCGGCATCCTCTTCACAAATGGAGCCAATCGTGATATGAAAAGTCTTCGTCAGATACTCACGTAAAAAGCCGTGCTATGGGTTTTGAGTCCACCGCCGCAATTTCTTCCGCCTTCCGCCTTCTGACAAGGTCCCGCTATTGCCAAGAACCCCTGTCAGTGACGACATTTCCGGCCAACTCGTATTTCTTGGGACGGGCACTTCACACGGCGTGCCGTTGATTGGATGCGGCTGCCCGACCTGCACCAGTTCCAACCCAAAAAACCGGCGAACCCGTTGTAGCCTGGCGCTGGGGCTTCCCGAGGGAAATCTGCTCATCGACACCACGCCGGAGTTGCGGCTGCAACTGATTCGGGAGCGGATCGGCCTGATCCACGCGGTGCTGTACACTCACGCTCATGCCGATCATCTGTTCGGACTGGACGACTTGCGAATTTTCCCGCGATACCTGGGCCGCAAAATGCCGGTCTACTGCGAAAAGCGAGTGGAGCGGACAATCCGCAGGACGTTTGATTACGCCTTCGACCCCGTCAACCAGGACTACCCGGCCGGCGGTGTGCCGCGGCTGGTGTTCCGGCAAATCGCCACGGAGCCGTTCGAGCTATTGGGTGTTCGGGTAGTCCCGGTCAGGGTGGTACACGGGCGGGCAGATACACTGGGTTACCGGTTCGGCAACATTGCCTATTGCACCGACACGAAGGAGATTCCGCCCCAAAGCATGTTGCTATTGGAGGGGCTCGACGTGCTGATTCTCGATTGCCTGCGGCGCGAACCACACGTCACCCACCTTAGCCTCGACGAAGCGGTCGATCTGGCCGGGCGCCTGGCCCCCAAGCGGACACTCTTTACGCACATGAGTCACCGGCTGGAGCACGAATCGACCAACAGAGAACTACCACCCGGGATGGAATTGGCGTATGACGGAATGAGGATACCGTTGGGTTGAGGACCGATTGACTTCTTTTTTTGCAGATCGCGTGCATTTTCCGCGGAATTGGCTATACTGAGCTTACACTCGGTCCCAAGCTCTGCTTGGGACCTCACCGCATCGTACTGCTGGGGAATGGTGGGTTCCCAAGCAGAGCTTGGGAACCAGGTTATCGGGGCAATGAAAGACGAATTACTTGCTTCTCTGGAGGCGTGCGGACAAGAACACCTTTTGGCCTTTTGGGATGAATTGGACCAGGGCCGGCGAGATCTGCTGGCGACCGAAATCCGCGGAATCGATTTTGCACTGGTCAACCGGCTGTACCAGGCCGGGGGTGCGTCGGAAGACGTCTGCCAATTGGCTGGGCGAGCCGGGCCGCCACCGGCTTTCCGGCTGGAAACATCCGGCAACCGCTTCACGCCGGAAGAAGCCCGACACCGCGGTGCCGAAGCGCTCCGCGCCGGCCACGTGGGCGTCATCCTGGTGGCCGGAGGGCAAGGCACCAGGCTCGGGTTCGATCACCCCAAGGGGATGTTTCCCATCGGACCGGTTTCGGATAGCTGCCTGTTCCGTATTCACATCGAAAAGATCGTGGCCGGTTCAAAGCGATACGGGGTGCGGGTTCCCTTGTACTTGATGACCAGCCCGGCCACGCACGTCGATACGATCGAGTTCCTGGGCGAGCACGACGGGTTCCAGCTTCCACAGCGCGATCTACACGTCTTCTGCCAGGGAACCATGCCGGCCGTGGATGCAAACACCGGCAAGGTACTGTTGAGCAGGCCTGATAGGGTTGCCTTGAGTCCCGACGGTCATGGTGGAATGCTGGCGGCGCTGGCCACGAGCGGTTGCCTCGCGGATATCCGAAACCGAGGAATCCGACACCTGTTCTACCTACAGGTTGATAACCCGCTGGTTGACATTTGCAGCCCGGAGTTCCTCGGGTACCACCTGTTGTCCGACTCCAAACTGTCCACGCAGGTGATTGGCAAACGCGACCCGTTGGAGAAGGTGGGAAACGTTGTCGAGATTGACGGGAAGCTGCACGTCATCGAGTACAGCGATTTGCCCGACGAAGTCGCCCGGCGGCGCAAGCCGGACGGCTCGCTGGAAGTTTGGGCGGGCAGCATCGCGGTGCATGTCATGGAGACGGCCCTGTTGGAGCGGTTGGCCGGGCAGGCGGATGCGTTGCCGCTGCACATTGCACGCAAAATAGTGCCCTATGTCGACCCCTCCGGCCGGACAGTCCAACCGGAGGTGCCGAACGCCGTTAAGTTCGAGCGGTTCATTTTCGACATGATGCCGCTGGCAGCCAACGCGATCGTGATGGAGGTGGACCCGGCCAGGCACTTTGCCCCACTGAAGAACGCTTCCGGCGAGAAGGCCGACACCCCCGAGACGGTCAAGGCCCAGATGGTGGCCGAGCACACCCGATGGCTCCGCCAGGTCGGCACCGAGGTGGATAAGGGCGTGGCTGTCGAGATCAGCCCCCGCTTCGCCTTGGACGCCGAGCAACTAGCAGAAAAGATTCAGCCCGGAACCCGGGTAACCGAACCGACGTATTTTTGCTAGGCTGTGCGGTGATTTCGTAGGGTGGGCATCGCCCACCACAACATAGACAATTCCGGTGGGCGGTGCCCACCCTACTCTCACTATCCACTACCCCATGCTTCACGCCGTAATCATGGCCGGCGGTTCCGGCACCCGATTCTGGCCCGAGAGCCGTGCCGACCGGCCAAAGCAATTGCTACGGATGTCGGGCGAGCGGACGATGATCCAGGCGACGGTTGACCGATTGGGCGACCTTGTCACGCCCGACCGGACGCTTGTGGCCACCACCGCCCGACTCGCTCGATCAGTCGCCGAGCAGCTACCGGAGTTGCCGCAAGACGCCATTTTGGTGGAACCCTGCAAGCGAGACACGGCCCCTTGCATCGGCCTGGCGGCGATGCGTATCGCTCGGGCCGATCCCGACGCCGTGATGGCGGTAATGCCGTCGGACCACGTGATCGGGCCGGCTGAAGTCTTTCGGGACGCTATCCGCTTTGCCGCCGCGGTGGTGCAGCAACGGCCCGAGCAAATGGTCACTTTCGGCATCCGCCCGACCTATCCGGCCGAATCGTTCGGATACATCGAGCGGAGCATGCCTCTGGAATGCGAGGCGGCGGCCTCACTGGCCCATCCGCCGGCCGTGTTCCACGTACTGAAGTGCCACGAAAAGCCAAAGGCCCTCGTCGCTCGGCAGTACCTGGAAACCGGGCTGTACTACTGGAACTCGGGTATTTTCGTCTGGAAGGCCGCCACGATCCTGGCGGCCATCGAGCGGTTCCAGCCCGAGATGTACGAGCACCTATGCAAAATCGGCGAAGCTGCCGATTCGCCACATTGCGGCGACGTGCTCGATCGCGAGTTCTCCGCCATCCGGCCGATCTCGATCGACTTTGGCGTGATGGAGCATGTTGACGACGTGGTGGTGGTCGAAGCACCGTTCGATTGGGACGACGTGGGCAGTTGGCGGTCGTTGGAACGGCTCCGGCCGTTGGACCGCGACGGCAACGTAATCGATGCGGCCCGATACCTGGGGCTGGATACCTCGGGCACGATTGTCCGCGGCACCAACTCCGATAACATCGTCGTTACGGTGGGCGTGAAGGACCTGATCGTGATTGTCACGCCCGACGCCACCCTGGTTGCCGACAAACACGACGAAGAATCGATCCGCCGCATAACCGGCCTGCTCGAAGATCGCGGCTGGAAGGAATACCTGTAGAGGACACCACCCCCTCTTGCCATAACCGGCCGTGAACCTCACAATGCTGGTTCCGATTGTGTTTTCAGTTGTTCTCAGTCACTTTCACCAGTACGGGTTATCCGATGGCCGATCAATCCAGCGTGATTTTATCTGGCTTCGCCGACGAAGCCGCCAACCAGAAGACCGCCGTTCAGCAGTTTGCCGCCTTTGCCGCCATGGGCTTGCAGTACTACAGCATCCGCTTCATCGACGTGGGCAGCGGCGTCAAGAACGTGATGAAGCTTACGCGGCAGGATGCCCAAAAGGTCCGCCACCTCCAGGATGAGTACGGCTTGAACGTCTCTTCGATCGGCTCGCCCATCGGCAAGGTCAAGCTAGTCAACAAGGACGACGGCACCAAAAACAACTACGTCCCCTTCAAGCGATACCTCCAACACGACGTCCAAAAGACGTGTGACCTGGCACATGCCTTCGAGGCCAAGCTGATCCGTGGGTTCTCATTCTACTATCCCAAGGGAGCCGATCCGCACGAGCACCTGCCGCAGGCGGTGGACCAGCTCGGGCAAATCGCCGAGATGTGCCATCGGTCGGACCTCACTTTTGGGCTGGAGGTGGAGCCAAACCTGGTCGGCGAAAACGGGTACCTTCTGGCCGAAATCTACAGCAAGGTGAACCACCCGGCCATGGTGCTGATCTTCGACGCGGCCAACATCATCGTGCAAGGGTACACGGCCGGCGAACTGCTCGATCAATTCAAGGCAATGGCCCCCGGGTTGGGATGGCTGCACATCAAGGATTACCACAGCCCGCGGCCGATCCAAAAGGGCGGCCACATCGATGAAGACATGCTAGCCAACTTCGTTCCGTCCGATCAGGGCGACAGCGCCCACGAGGCGATTCTCCGCGAACTCAAGCGGATGCTTCCGAAACTCCACCGCAAACTCCGCCGCCGCGGCATTCCCGGCGTGTTCCTGGACCTGGAGCCGCACGTGAAGGGTGGAGGCCAATTCGGCGGATTCAGCGGTCCCGACGGAATGGGCGTCGCCCTGCGAGGACTCTGCCGAGTGCTGGACTACGTCGGAATCGACTACCACCTTCGCGACTTCGACGACATCCGGGCGGCAAGAGGGTTTTAGTGGAAGTCGACCTCCATGAGCCCTTTCTCATTCCAGCTCCATCACGTCGATGCCGGCTCCGCCGCGCGGCTGAGCACTTTTCATACCCCCCACGGACCGGTGGAAATGCCGGCTTTCGTGCCGGTGGGAACCGCCGGGACGGTCAAGGGGCTCGAAATCGAATTGCTCCGCGGTACCGGCACGCAAATGGTCCTGGCCAACACCTACCACCTGGCGCTTCGGCCCGGCGAGAAGGTTGTCGAAAGCCTGGGGGGCCTGCACCGGTTCATGGGCTGGGACGGCCCGATCCTCACCGATAGCGGAGGGTACCAACTCTTCAGCCTGGCCAAGATGACCCGGGTGACCGAGCGCGGGGCTGTCTTCCGATCGCACATCGACGGCCGATTGCTGGAACTCTCGCCCGAGCGGGCAGTCCAAATCCAAGAAGACCTGGGCAGCGACGTGGCCATGGTGCTCGATCACGTGGTCGCCTTGCCGAACGATCCGCGGACAATCCGCGACGCAGCCGACCGGACCATCCGCTGGGCCAGGCGGTGCCGGCAAGCAGCCGGGCGGGAAGATCAGGCGCTGTTCGCCATTATACAGGGAGGATTGGACACGCAGTTGCGGGTCGAATCGGCCCGGCAGTTGGCCGAACTGGAGCTGCCGGGTTACGCAATCGGCGGTTTGAGTGTCGGCGAGGAGCCGGCCGAGATGTTGCGCATCATCGAGGCAAGCGTGCCGGCCATGCCGGCCGATCGGCCACGCTACCTGATGGGTGTGGGCTGGCCGGAAGACCTGTTGGAGGCAATTCGCCGAGGCATCGATCTGTTCGATTGCGTAATGCCCACCCGAAACGGCCGCAACGCAATGGCCTTCACCGACCTGGGTACAATGCGGTTGCGAAATGTCAAATACGCCAAGGACGACCGGCCGCTGGAGCAGAACTGCCCCTGCGTGGCCTGTCACCGCAGCCGTGGCTACATCCGCCATCTGTTCATGGCCGGCGAGATGCTGGGACCGATCCTGCTGTCGATACACAACATCACGTATTATCAGCGGTTGCTGGCCGACACCCGGGCGGCCATTGCCGCCGATCGGTTCGAGGCGTACCGACGCGAGAAACTGCGTGGCTGGGGCCGAAAAAGGGACCAGGTTTAATTTGTGCGAAGCACCCTTCGGGCCGCAGGCGGCAAATTAAACCT
>JAUWJC010000297.1 GCA_030607895.1 Pirellulales bacterium | reverse complement strand
GGGCCGGAAAAACACGCCCTTCGCTGCGCTCAGGGACGTGCCACCCGGTTGCCGATTCGGTCAAGTTATTCTTTTACAACGACTAAGCTGCTCGAACGGCGGTTTCCCCAGGGATTCCAGTTCGTCCAGAAACCCGCGAACCTGCGGGTCTACCGGCATTGTCTCCTCCTAAGTGCCATTTATGTATCTGCTGCGAAGCCGCAAGCGGCCGGATTTTGTCTTCCGTGACACGCCACTCGATCACGATTATTGGCGGCGTCGGGATTGCTGTCAAGCAAGAGGATGCACTTGGAGCCAAGACCGGCGCACGGCCGTCCGCCATTCTTGACAAACGCCATTCTTGACAAACAACGTGGCGTTTGCCAGACTGATTGACTACGCGAAGCTTACTCCACCACAACCCTTTACTGGAGAATTCCATGACAACTCGCTCTCGCCGGCCGGTAAGACTGGCCTTCGTACTCGTGATACTCGCCGCCGGCCTCTCGATGGCCTGCAAAACGACAGTCGCGGCGGCGGTCCCGAAACTCTTCCATGTGGCAACCGACGGCAACGACAACTGGTCGGCAGCGCTGGCCGAGCCGAACGCGGACAAGACGGACGGACCGCTGGCAACGGTGGAACAGGCCCGGGACAAAATCCGTGAACTCAAAAAGACTGCCGGGCTACCCGATGGCGGCGTGACCGTGATGATTGGCGGCGGCGATTACCAACGGCAACAGACCCTCGAACTGACGGCCGAGGACTCCGGCAGCGAACAGGCGCCGGTAGTGTATCGGGCGAAGGAAGGCGAATCGGTCCGGCTCGTCGGCGGCCGGCTCGTTACCGGATTCAAGCCGGTGACCGACCCGGCCGTGCTAAGCCGGCTCGAACCGGCCGCTCGTGGAAAGGTCCTGCAGGCCGACTTGAAGGCGTTGGGGATTACCGATTTCGGGTTGCCGGGAGGCGGCGGGCTGGAACTCTTCTTCGACGGCAAGCGAATGACGCTCGCCCGGTGGCCAAACGAAGGGTTCGTACACATCGTCGACGTGGTGGGCGGCAAACCGTACGACATTCGCGGCAAGGTGGGAGACCGTGTCGGCAAGTTCGTCTACGAGGGCGACCGGCCGAAGCGATGGGCCCAAGAAAAGGACGCCTGGGTGCATGGCTACTGGTTCTGGGACTGGTCCGACCAACGCCACAAAGTCGAATCGATCGACACGGAAAAACGTATCATCGCCGTCGTCCCACCCTATCACGGTTACGGCTACCGCAAGGGCCAGTGGTACTACGCCTTCAACCTGTTGTCCGAGATCGACTCGCCCGGCGAGTGGTATCTCGACCGGCAGACGGGCGTGCTCTACTTTTGGCCGCCCGGCCCGGTCGAACAGGGCCGGCCGATGGTCTCGGTGCTGGACACCATGATTACCATGCGCGACACGTCCCACGTGACCATCCGCGGCGTCACCATCGAGGCAGTTCGGGGCGGCGGCATAACCGTCTCGGGTGGACCGCACAACCCGATCGCCGGCTGCACGCTGCGGAACCTGGGCGGTTGGGCCGTGAGGGTCTCCGGCGGCACGGCCGGCGCGGGCCTGGGTTGCGATATCTACCAGACAGGCAAAGGCGGCATCAGCCTTTCCGGAGGAAACCGAAAGACGCTCACGCCCGCCGGACATCGCGCCGAGAACAACCACATTCACCACTACGGCCAGTGGTACCGCATGTATCAACCGGCGGTTGTGTTGAGTGGGGTGGGTAACCGGGCGGCACACAACCTCATTCATCATGCCCCGCACATAGCCATCCTTTTCGGCGGCAACGACCATGTTATCGAGCTAAACCACATCCACCATGTATGCCTGGAGGCGAACGACGCCGGGGCAATGTGCGCCGGCCGCAATTGGACAATGCGCGGCACCGTCGTCCGGCACAACTTCCTGCACGACATTCTGGGCTTCAGGGACCGCGGGTGCGTGGGTGTGTATCTGGACGACATGTTCTGCGGAACGAAGATCCTCGGCAACGTCTTCTACCGGGTATGTCGCGCGGCCTTCGTCGGCGGAGGACGCGACTGCACGATCGAGAACAACATCTTCGTCGATTGCCCCCGAGCGCTGCACATCGACGCCCGGGCGATGGGCTGGGCCGCCCCCTGCGAAAAGACAACCATGCGAACACGGCTCGCGGCAATGCCCTACAAGGACCCGCTCTGGTCGAAACGATATCCGAAGCTGGTAAACATCCTTGACGACGAGCCGGCCGCGCCCAAGGGGAACCTGGTAACGCGAAACGTCTTTGTCGGCGACGGGTGGAACGACGTCAACAAAACCGCCCGGCCTTACGTCACCCTGAAAGACAACCTGGCAGACACCGATCCACGGTTTGTCGATGCCCAACGCATGAACTTCCAACTGAAGGACGACTCGCCCGTCTACAAGAAGCTGCCCGGCTTCAAGAGAATTCCCTTCGAGCGGATCGGGTTGATCAAGGACCAATACCGGACAACTCTGCCGAATGCCTCGCACGGACTCGATTGACACGTTCCGCGACCAATCCTGACACTAACGTTTTCTATGGCTCATCCGAAAAGTTCTGCAACATCAAACTTGGCTATCAGCTTTCAGCTATCAGCCGCTGAAAGCTGATAGCCAAGTTTGATGTTGCAGAACTTTTCGGATGAGCCATAAGTGTCTAACGAGAGCATTCCCTCTCACACTTCAGCACCAAGCGCGACCACCGGTCGCGGCTTTATAGTCTTTGTCAACCGGCACGCCTCGGAACCAGGTTTGTAGGACCGGTTCGTTGGAGTTGAAAAGCAAGTCATGGGGATCGGCGGCATCGCGGTCGGGCAGGCCGACTATTGTCAGGTCGGCGTACTTGCCCGGCTTGAGGCTTCCCAATTCGCCGTCGCGGTCCAATGCCCGGGCGGCGTTGATGGTTCCCAGCTTGAGCACAACGTCGCGGCCGATGCCGGGGTATCTCTCGGCCACAAACCGTAGCTCGGCCAAGATGCTCAGGTCGGGAGAGGACGCCCGGCTGTCGGTTCCCAAGGCGACGGTCGCGCCGGCCGAGAGCAATTTGGCCAGTGGGTACGGACGGTGATCGAACCATTGGTGTGTTCGCGGGCAGTAGACCACGGCCATGCGATCCGCGTGATCGGCCAGAAACTCGATCTCCACGTCGTCGAGGTAGTTTCCGTGGACGATCAGCGTTCGATGGGCCGACTCGAGCATGCGGAGATAATCCAACGGCCGAGTGCCGGGCCGGATGGCCGTGGGGTCCCATGCGTCTAGCTCGTCCAGCAAGTCCCGAAACGGACCGCTGCCCGAATGCAACAGTTCGAGTTCCTCGCGCGACTCGGCCAGGTGAAACGCGATGGGAGCCTTCTCGGCGGTCAGAAGCGCGACGGCCACGGCCAGCAATTCCGGATGGATGCTGTACGGTGCGTGGGGGCTGAAACCGGGACGCCAGCGCCGGGCAGTCTCGGCCAGATCGAAATGGTGCTGGGCAACCTCCATTGCGGGGGCAACTCGCTCGACTCTCGGCGCAATCACTTCCAGGAAGACGGTGACCTCGATGTCGGCGTATTCGAACTGCTCGACGGGCCAGCCGGGCTGAGCAATTTCACCCAGACTGGTCGTGCCCGAGCCGATACACTCGCGCAGTCCACGCCCGATCGCCTCATGCGAAGTGTCGGCAGTCTGCCGGCGGAAAGCGACGACGCGGCGAATCCAATCGACGAAGTCCATGCCCGGTTCGCCCAGCGGTTTCGACAGGTTGCTGAATTCCAGGTGCGTGTGTGCATTCACCAGTCCCGGCAGAATGGCGACGTTACCCAAGTCCTCGACGTCGCTTCTGCCGGAATCCGATCCGACTTCAACGATCCGTTGGCCGTGGATTTCGACAAGGCCACCCGGCAGCGGCTTGCCGTCGACGGGAAAGACCCATCGGGCCTTGAGAGTTCGGCTTTCGATGGTGGTTTTGCGTTTTCTCACCGGGCGGCTCGGATCATGTGCGAATTTCCCCGACGGGCTTTCCCCGAAAACCCCGAACAAATACAATGCCTTCCATAATAGCAGGCAACGGCTCTGCTTGTACAGTGTTTCGCTCTTGCATCAACAGCTACAAGGAGAGCAGGATGAACGCGCTCGCGGGAAACCGTCCATCGGCGATTGGCATCTCTGCCGCCTTGGCTTGCCTTGTCCTTATGGTTATTTGTCTTCCTCCGGCGGTTGCAGATACCGACTCGAAGCCCGAAGCCAAACCAGCGCCGGCGCCGCCATACGAACCCGGGCCGATGCTCAAGCGGTTCCTCGATGGACCGATGGCCGGGTTGGACGAAATCATCTTCGCGGTGCGAGTTCCCGGCCGCGACCACTGGTACGTTACGTTCGGCAACTACGCCGACCATTCGAAATACCCAAAGGACCGGGGCTTCAAGATGGAAGACGGCGTCTATTGGGGCTACGGCGACGGCGGACGGCTGTGTCGGATGAATCTGCGAACGGGCAAGCTGATAGCCATCCTGGAAGACCCGACCGGCGGGGTGCGCGATCCGCAGGTTCACTACGACGGCAAGAAGATACTCTTCTCCTATCGCAAAGGTGGAACGCATCCGTTTCATCTCTACGAAATCAACATCGACGGCAGCGGCCTGAAGCAACTGACCGACGGGCCGGACGACGACATCGAAGCAACATACTGCCCGGACGGAAGTATCGTCTTCTGCTCCTCGCGATGCCGGCGATTCGTGAATTGCTGGTACACGCGGGTGGCGACCATTTACCGCTGCGACGGCGACGGCAAGAATATCCGCATTCTATCGAGCAACAACGACCACGACAACACACCCTGGATGCTGCCCGACGGTCGCGTGCTCTACATGCGCTGGGAGTATGTCGACCGAAGCCAAGTCCACTTCCATCACCTCTGGACGATGAACCCGGACGGCACCGGGCAGATGGTCTACTACGGCAACATGCACGGCAGCATCTCAATGCTCGATGCCAAACCGATACCGGGCACGAACAAGGTGGTGTCGTCGTTTTCGCCGGGACACGGGCGGGCGGAACACCTGGGGTTCGTGTCGATCATCGATCCGCGCAACGGCCCGGACGACAAGTCGTTCGCCCGAAACGTCACCAAACACTCGCACTGGAAAGACCCCTATGCCATTAGCGAGGAATGCTTTTTGGTAGCCAGTCCGCAAGGGCTTTTTGTGATGGACGGCCAGGGAAATCACGAACTGATCTACAAATTGCCCGATTCCGAGAAACAGTTCCAGTGCCACGAGCCGCGCCCGCTTCGGCCGCGTCCGCGGGAGCGGATCATTCCACCGCGGACGAAGCTAACGAAGACCACGGGCCGGCTGGTCCTGGAAGACATTTACGACGGCCGGAAGATGAGCGGCCTGAAGCCCGGCCAGGTGAAGAAACTGCTCGTGCTAGGGCAGCTTCCCAAGCCGGTGAACTTCTCCGGCGGAATGCAGCCGCTGAGCATCGGCGGCACGTTCACGTTGGCCCAGATATTCGGCACGGTGCCGGTCGAGCCGGACGGGTCGGCCTATGGCTCATCCGAAAAGTTCTGCAACATCAAACTTGGCTATCAGCTTTCAGCTATCAGCTATCAGCCGCTGAAAACAGCGCTTTTTTGCGGGGTTTCGGGCTGATAGCTGACCGCTGATAGCTG
>JAUWJC010000496.1 GCA_030607895.1 Pirellulales bacterium | reverse complement strand
CCCCACCGGGTGGCGGGGGGGTGGGGGGTTCAGTGGGCGCCCCCCCCCCCCCCCCCCCCCCCCGCGCGGCACGGCGCCCTTCCCCGCTTCCCCGCGCTGGCGCTGCGGGCTAGTGTCTTCGGGCTAGTGTCACTTGCCAAAGCTAACGCAAATACGGCCAAAAACCGTTTGGTGCTAGTCTTCGGTGATTTCGTAGCTGACCGGTCCGTCGGGATCGGGCTTGATTTTCGCCTTGGCCAGTCGCTGGTGTTCGAGCCCGGCCCGCTCCAAAAGCGACTTGTCGAACAAATCGGAGTCCGAAACGTCCGGTGGCGGTGGCCCAACCGCACCAAGCTCAACCGGAGAATACGCGATTTCGTATTTGTGCTTGGCGATGTAGAGTATATCGCCCGGGTCGAGCCGTTTTTCCTCCACGCGAGTTCCGTTGACTTTCACCCCGTTGCGGCTTTGCAAGTCGCGAACGTACCAGTAACCACCGTTTACGATCAACTGGCAATGATGGGCCGAGACATTGGAAAATCGCAATACGATGTCACAACTCTCCCGTCGCCCAATTCGCAGGGTATTCCTGAGCAAGGGGATTGGGTCACCTCCCCCCAGCGGAATCAGTTCACCAAAAATGCGTAGCGTCATCTCTTGTGCAGCGCGATAGGACTACAATAACATGGATATGCTCGGCACGGTCACGAAATGTGTATTGTAGGAGGCGACTCCTGTCGCCGATCGAGGTTTCATTTCTCGGCAAATCGGCGACGGGAGTCGCCTCCTACAAAACCTCACTTTCTGACTGCGTTGAGTATGCCACACACAAACCCCTCATTTTAGTGTAAGCAAGAATTCAATTGCCGTCAACCAGGTTTTCCCACACTTCGGCGGAAAATTGGCGAGACGCCGGGCTTCGCTACCATCGCCTGGGGTTCTTCTTTCGTCGGCAGTTCGGCTGTCGCGTGTGGAAAGTAAGTGTGGACGGCCGTTTCGATTGCCCAAACCGCGATGGCACCGTGCAGGCGGCCGGGTGCATCTTCTGCGACCCTCGGAGCTTCAGCCCCAGCCGACGACTCGGCCTGGAATCTATCGCCCAGCAAATCGCCGAAGGAACCCGACGGTTGAGCAAGCGGTACCGGGTGGACCGATTCGTGGCGTATTTCCAGCCGGCAACCACTACCTATGCCCCAGTCAGCCGGCTACGCAGCCTGTATCAGGAGGCACTCGACCAGCCGGGAATCGTGGGAATGGCCGTCGGCACCCGACCCGACTGCGTCGGTGATGACGTGCTCGACCTGCTGGCCGAGTTGTCCGAGCGAACCTGGGTATCGCTCGAGTTCGGGCTGCAATCGATCCACGACCGGTCGCTGGCCTGGCTGAACCGGGGCCATCGGTACGACGCCTTCCTGGATGCCGTGCGGCGCAGTCGCTTGAGGCGACTGAACGTGGGCGCCCACGTAATCCTCTGCCTGCCCGGCGAGACCCGAGAAGACATGCTGGCCACCGCCCGAGAACTGGCACGGCTGAAAATCGACTCGGTCAAACTCCACAATCTCCATGCGGTCAAAGATACGCCGCTGGCCGACATGGTGGCCGCCGGCAGAGCGGCCACCAGCAGAGTGGATCTCCCCAGCCGGGATGAATACGTCGATTGCGTGGTCGGCTTCCTGGAACAACTGCCGCCGCATTGCGTGATCGATCGGCTCAGCGGCGAGGCCCCGCCGGAGTATCTCGTGGGACCGGCTTGGTGTTTGGAGAAGGCAGCAGTCCGCCGGGCGATCGAGGCTGAGTTGCTCCGCCGCGATACGTGGCAGGGACGAAAGCTCGGCCGAAAAAGGGACCAGGTTTAATTTGCCGGAACGGCCCGGAGGGTGCTTCGCACAAATTAAACCTGGTCCCTTTTTCGGCCAGCTTGACAGTCCCTCTCCCATGCCCATATCATCGGCTGAAGTTCGGTAGTGCATCTCGCGGGAAAGGAGTAAGCAATGAGGACGCTGGTAATCGTGTTGGCCCTGGCGGCCACGGCGTGCAACGAGAAGCAGACCGCCCAGCAGCCGAAGTCCGCAAAACAGGCAATCCAGAAGGTCTACGAAGTCCGCAAGCTACCGAAGCTTGAAATTACCATCGACGGCGTCCCGGACGAGCCCGACTGGAAAAAGGCAAACGTCGAAAAAGGATTCTGCTTTCCTTGGAAAGACGGCCCGGCGCCGCCGACCGAATTCCGTGCCCTTTGCGACGCCGAGTCGCTTTATTGCTGCTTCCGCGTGCATGATGAAGACATCGTGGTGGTGGAGCAGTTCAAGGACGAATCGGATGCGATAGGAGAAGACCGCGTGGAACTCTACTTCTCGCCTGATACGCAGTTGAAAAAGCCCTACTACTGCGTGGAAATGGATTCCCGGGGCCGCAAACTGGACTACAAGGCAGTCTTCTTCCGCAAATTCGATTTCTCCTGGGACTTTCCGGAGTTTCGCCTGGCCGCCGCGACTCTTCCCAAAGAGTATACAGTCGAAGGATCGGTTCCGCTGAAGACGCTGGAATCGCTGGGCCTGCCTCCGCTTGATTCCGGCAAGTTGAACGTCGGAGTATTCCGGGCGGAATTCAGCCACGCAGAGGGCCCCAAGCCGGTGGAGAACTGGATGAGCTGGATCGATATCCAAACGCCCGAGGAAGACTACCACGTGCCGGGCACACTGGGTATCTTTCGCCTGGCCGAATGAAGGAACATAAAGAGGTCAGGGGTCAGGGGCCAGGGGCCAGGGTTTTGCTTCCAACCGGATTGGATTTCATGCGAAAATCCTGACCACTGACCCCTGGTCTCTGGCCCCTGGTCCCTGCCCCCTTCCCTGTTCCTCCGGTGCCGGATATGTTTACCATAGGGTTGGAGTGGACTGGACGGCCGCTGGCCGGATGGGCGAATGGGCCGCCATATCGGCCTGCCAGCTCTCACGGCGAGAGGAAAGTCCGGGCTGCACAAGACAGGGTGATGGGTAACGCCCACCGGCCGTGAGGCCAGGGAAAGTGCAACAGAAAGTATACCGCCTCGCGGACTTCGTGCCCGCGCGGTAAGGGTGAAATGGCGAGGTAAGAGCTCACCAGCAGGCCGGGCGACCGGCTTGGCTAGGCAAACCCCACCCGCAGCAAGGTCAAACAGGGAGCTGTGGAAGCGCCGTGTGTACTAGATCACCCGGTCGCTCCCGCGGATTGGTCTGGTCCGCTGTCGACTCCCGGGTAGACCGCTTGAGAGGTCGAGCAATCGGCCCCCTAGATAAATGGTCGTCGCCTGCCCTGTATTGGGTGGGTACAGAACCCGGCTTACAGGTCCACTCCGCCCCCTTCTGTGTCTTAAAAGGGACGAGGGATTAGGGGCGAGGGACAAGTGCAAGTCCTTCCGCCGGGTCTTTTTCTCAATGACCCGCTTAAAGGGGTAAATCGTCGGTTTGACGGGTCCCGTACTCGTCACGCTCCGCGTGACGGATCTGCATCACGCGGAGCGTGATGAGTACAGGCCGCTTCGGCCCGAGTATG
>JAUWJC010000642.1 GCA_030607895.1 Pirellulales bacterium | reverse complement strand
GGTCTCCTTCAAGCAGCAACTCCTGTTTGAATGACAGAGACAGCAACTTGAAGAGCCGGATGTGCGGCCCACAAGTCCGGTTCTGTGAGAGGCCCGGGGGAGCAATCCCCCTGGGCCTACTCGGCGTTCCGCCCACCACCTCGCCGCGGCTGGCCGAGGGGGCCGACGGGCAGCAGAGGGTTCCCTGCCCCGAGGTGCCGGAGAAGCCCGTCCGGCGGCGTTTCACGGTCGAGTACAAGATGCGGATTCTGGCCGAAGCGGACGCCTGTAGCGAATCGGGCCAAATGGGAGAACTGCTCAGACGCGAGGGCCTATACTCATCGCACCTGAGCAACTGGCGTCGTCAACGCGAGGCTGGGGCGCTGGCCGGCCTGACGCCCAAACGACGCGGTCGCAAGGCCAAGCCCAAGGATCCTTTGGCCGAGGAGAACCAGCGGTTGCAGCGAGAAAACCGGCGGCTTGCCGAAAAACTCCGGCAGGCGGAAACGATCATCGACGTTCAAAAAAAAGTATCCGAGATCCTGGGGATCCCCCTGAAGCCACACGAAAGCGAAGAGACCGACTGATGAACGCCGCCGAAAAGCTTTCGCCCCAGGTAGGCACGGCCGACGCTTGTCGCGCCTTGGGCGTCGCCCGGGCAACCCTTTACCGACGCCGCAATCGTCCCTCGCCCGTGGCGTTGGACCGGCCACGTCCTCGGCAGCCTCGGTCGCTCGGCGATGGTGAACGGCAAAAGGTGCTCGACGTGCTCCACTCGGATCGTTTTGTCGACAAGGCTCCGGCAGCCGTCTACGCCGCTTTACTCGATGAAAAGGCCTATTTGTGTTCGGTTCGCACGATGTACCGCATCCTGCACGACAACCATGAAGTCCGCGAGCGACGCAACCAACTGCGGCATCCGAACTACAAGAAGCCCGAACTGTTGGCAACCGGGCCCAACCAAGTCTGGTCGTGGGACATCACCAAACTGTTGGGCCCGGCCAAATGGACGTACTACTACCTGTACGTGATCCTCGATATCTACAGCCGCTACGTGGTCGGTTGGATGCTCGCATCGCGCGAGAACGCCGACCTGGCCAAACGGCTGATTCGCGACTCGATCGAGAAGCAACAGGTCGAACCCGGCCGGCTGGTAATCCACAGTGATCGGGGACCGTCGATGAAATCGCACGCCGTGGCCCAATTACTGGCCACGTTGGGCGTGACCAAATCGCACAGCCGACCCCACGTCTCCAACGACAATCCGTTCTCGGAGAGCCAGTTCAAGACGATGAAGTACCGACCGGACTTTCCAGATCGCTTCGGCTGCCAGGAAGACGCCCACGGTTTCTGCCGACAGTTTTTCCATTGGAACAACCACGAGCACTATCATTCGGGCATCGCCCTGCTGACCCCGGCCATGGTGCATTACGGCCGAGCCCCGCAAGTGCTGGCCGCACGGCGGCAAGTCCTTCAAGCCGCCTACGCGGCCCATCCCGAACGCTTCGTGCGAAAGCCGCCAACTCCACCCACACTGCCGAATGCCGTCTGGATCAATCCCCCGGCCGATTCAAACCAATCCCAGGAAACAAACAACTCAAACTACACTAATTCCGTCAAGCAAGTGTCTCAAAGCTGTTGACACGCTCCGCAGGCTTGTTGGTGTTTCTTTGCTTGGGCAGTGTCAAAGGGGGCGATGGCGGACGGCGGCGCTGGTCCGTACGTTC
>JAUWJC010000493.1 GCA_030607895.1 Pirellulales bacterium | reverse complement strand
CCGCTTTCGGGTTCGCTACTCCCAGGCAGAACCGCCCACTGACCCCCGACCACTGACCACTGACCACTGACTACTGACCACCGACCACTGACCACTGACCACTGACTACTGACCACTACTTCCTTCCGCAACTCCCATGAACCGTCTTAACCTGATCGACACACACGCGCATCTGGACGACGAACAGTTCGCCGATGATCTTGACGCCGTCATCGCACGTGCCGAACAGGGCGGCGTCGGGGTAATCATTTGCCCCGGCACTACGGCCGAGGCGAGCCGAGCTGTCGTCCGGCTGGCAGAAACGCACGAGAGTATCTACGCGGCCGTGGGAATCCACCCAAACTACTGCGGCGAAGCGACCAGCGACGACTGGAACCAGGTGGTGACCTTACTGAACCGCCCGCGGGTCGTTGCACTGGGCGAGACGGGCATGGACCGCCACTGGGACTTCACGCCGCTGGACGTGCAGCAAGACTACTTCCGGCGGCATCTTCGCCTCTCTGGGCAGCGAGACTTTCCGCTGATCATCCATTGCCGCGAGTGCGAACCCGACGTAACGGCCATGCTTCGCGAGGCGGCCGATCGGGGCCCCTTGCGAGGAGTAATGCACGCATTCAGCGGCACGTCGCAGTTCGCGGCCGTCTGTCTGGAGTTGGGTCTGTACGTCAGCTTTGCCGGATCGGTGACGTACAGAAATAGGAAGTTCGAGCCACTTCGGGCGGTGGCGGCCGGCGTACCCGACGACCGGCTCTTGATCGAGACGGACAGCCCTTACCTGGTGCCGCATCCGCTACGTGGCAAGCAGAAGCGGAACGAGCCGGCCGAGGTCCCGCACACCACCCGGTGCCTGGCCGAGCTGCGCGGCCGAAGTATCGAGGAGATTGCCGAGCAGACAACCGCCAACGCCCGATGTCTGTTCAGTCTGCCGTAGGTAGTGGTCAGTGGGTAGTGGATAGCCAAGTAGGGTGGGCATTGCCCACCAACAGCGGTGTTGAAGTCACGTAGCCCACGATCCGGCTCACGCCTCGGAGCGACGGTATTGGTGGGCAATGCCCACCCTACTTGCTTGCCCACCCGGCAACTAAATGGTAGATTTGAGTTGATAATTTTGATTGACGCCAACGTGCGTCAAGTATCTGCTTTCTGCAAAACTGTGACCCCGAGTCTTCGGACTCTTGAACACCAGAAGCAGCGCTTGTGCCACGTTCCCGTATGGGAACGTCGGGCTTTGTGCTGTTCTGGTGTGCCCTGTCACAGGGGTTGCAGGAGCGGCCTTAGTTTCCGGCGTTCCTTTTTTTATTGCGGGCAGTGCCATGAACCTTGAACAACTCAGGCGTGCTGTGGAGCAGCAGAACGCCGTTGTCGAACGACTTCAGGCAGAATTGAACAAAGCCGATCAAGAACTGATTGAACTGGAAAAGCAACTGGAAAACGCGGAAGCGCAAGTACAGTGGTTTAATCTTTTTTCAGTATTGCGGCGTCGATATTGATGTAACGTGAATTGTTTTCCCGCGCGAGTGTTATGCTTGAAATAGGATAGGGAGGTGGATTTGTCGTTTCATCCGTGCTATTATTGAGCTAAGTAGGGTGGGCATTGCCCACCAACAGCGGTGTTGAAGTCACGTAGCCCACGATCCGGCTCACGCCTCGGAGCGACGGTATTGGTGGGCAATGCCCACCCTACTTGCTCTTTCTGTTGGACCGGGAGAAGGAGGGTTGATCATGTCTGGGTTTCTAGTTTGCATGGCGGTACTGTCAGCCTGCCCACCCATGGTGGAGACATCGACGACCGTGGCCTCGTCCGCTTCCACTACCGAGCAGCCGCCCGTGTTGCGAAGCGGGCCGGAACTCCGCGAGGCGGTCCGGGCGGCACTTCGGCTCTGGGCTCGGCCGTCCGACACCGAGGCCCACGTGGCTGCCAAGGAGTTCCTTACCCTCTACCACGAGCTTGAACGCGACAACCGGCTTGCCCGGGCCGGGCGCGAGCAACTCCGCGGCAAGGTCCGCGGCCGGTTGATTCGTCTGGCCGACCAGATTGCCAAGCGGGTTGCCCGGGAAAAACGGCTTGCCGAGAAAGCCCGGCCCGAAAAGGCTGAATTGCCGGCCGGTAAAGGCGACGCGCTAGCTCAACAGTTCGGCGGTTTGGGTCGTGGCGGTGGAATGTTTGCTGGCGGTGGCATGCAAGGCGCCGGCTTCGGCGGTGGTGGCTTGGGAGGACGGGCCAATCAGGATGACGATCACGGCCCGGAGCTTGTCGAGTTGATCAAGCAGACCATCGCACCAACCACCTGGGAAGACGTGGGCGGAAACGGGAGTATCTATTACTGGCGGCCGGGTAGGGCGGTGGTTGTCCGGCAGACGGACGAGGTCCACGGCCAGATTGCCGACGTGCTTCAACAACTGGAGCGGGCGGGACGGTAGATTTCTGATTTCTGATTTGGGATTTCAGATTTGGGATTTCCGACTTCCGACCTCCGATTTCCTTCAGAGGTACACCCGTTCCGTGAACCGGCAGCCGACCAGGTATTGTGTCCGGCCGGTGTGTTCGACTTCGGCGACATGAGCGATTCGAGCGGCGAAGTGTGCCGGGGCCCAGCGGCGGCCGATGGCAACCACCAGAATGTCGAAATCGGGTGGGCTATCCAGATAGAACGAAATGCCGCCAGCGGAGATGTCTTTGCAGTCCACCTCGAAGAAATCCTCACTCGCGGGCAGTGTCCCGTTAGTCATCGGACTGATGAATTGGCCGTGCTGGTATCCATGTCGTTGACTGGATCGAAGCTCCGATTCCAAATCGGGTAGCGGTGTTCCATCGGCCCCGTCGGCAAGTGCGATTTGAGCGCTGTGCAACAATCCTTTTTCGCCCGCCTCGCCATGCCGTTGGCGCAACACATCCTCGGCACTGAACCGGGTGACCAGCGACATGAGCAACTGCCCGATGGCTTCGACGAACCGGGCGTTGTCCGCCGTGAACTCGCGACGTTGGGTTCGGTAGACACCAAGCGCACCCAGCGGCTTGTTGACTAGTCGCAGGGGAACGGTCAAGGCGCTGACCACCCCCTGCTGCTTGAGGAACTCATCCGAGAACCGGCTGTCGACGGCCAGGTCCGAAACCAGGACCGTGTCACCCTTGCTGAAGGCACGGCCGGCCAGCGACTTGGCCAGCGACTTGGACAGCGACTCGGACGCCGACTCGGATGCCTCCAAAGACAGCTTTTCGACCACCCGGCCGCCCTTCTGCTCGACGTCTTCCGTCGGCTTGATCGTCATTTTCAGCGCGGCGCCGGAATCGACCACCTCGACCACGCCGCCCAGATCGGCATCGAGGACCCGGGCGACCAGCGAGGCGGCGATCTCGAACAGGGTGGACAGGCCGGATTGGATGTCGGGGCGATTTTCCGTCAGAACCGCGGTATCGGTTGATTGCATTGTACTATTAACCCTCAGAAGCTTGTTTTCCCGGCAAACTTTTGCCCGCACTGGTTTTAGGGGTCAGGGGCCAGGGGCCAGGATTTTCGTGTGAAATCCAATTCGGTTG
>JAUWJC010000561.1 GCA_030607895.1 Pirellulales bacterium | reverse complement strand
GCATACAAATGCACTTTCTTGCCATCAATCTGGATAAGACAGTGAGGCCAGGGGGTTTTGGTTCCCCGAGAACAACTGAACCCATGTCCACACATAGAAAACGTTAGTGTCAGCAACTTTCAACTACATACCGGCGGTACTGCTGGACGATCTTGGCCTGCTTCGGATCACCCTCGTGGAACAGGTAGCGGTAGCGGAAGGTTACCTGGTCGCCGGCCTTGATTGTCATGTCGCCGGTGCCGGGCGGCTCGCCGCCGATTGCATGACCGCCGAACGGATCGGCGGCAACGTATCCGTAGCCTCGGGCCATCCACCAGGTGGGATGCCTGGGATTCGATGGATGGTCGAAAATGGCGATGCCGACGGTCTTGCCGTCGATCTTGCCCCAATAGTCGATCCAGTTGGCCCGCTTGCCGAACACGGCCTTGCCGCTTACGCCTTCGCTGTTGACGGCCTGTCCGTTGGCCGTCGTCACGCCCCGGCCGGGAGCGTTGTCCAGCCGCAGGTTCGGGTGCGTGCGGATGACCATGCTGCCGTGCTTGTCGTCCTTGAATTCCACCTCGCCGTGCGAGGCGTGGATGGTTATCTCCCAGTCGATCACCCGGACGCCGTCGACCGTGTGGAAGGTGAGCGTGCGCGTGTCGGTACAGACGACCTTGCCGTCCGGGGCTACCCAATTCGTAGTGGCCTTAATCAGCCCGCGCTGCGGACCGCTTTCGAGCTCTAGCAGTTTGTCGTGCCCGGTCTTGCCGCAGTTGGGCGAGTCGCCGAAAAAATTGGTGCCGTTTACCGAGCCGAAGCCGTAGTACATCGACTTGTGGTGGCCGTGGTCGTGCGATTCGCCCGGCACGTCTTTCTTCATCGGGAAGTTGCGCGTCATGCCGAATCCGTGTGGGCCGATTATCGGGTAAACCATCGGTCGCGGGTAACCACGAAAAACGTACTCGGCGAAAAGCTCGCCTCCGAGGAGTACACGAATGCGGCCGTCTTGTTCCGAGATCGTCACCTTCCGGTCGCCATCCGGCCGCTCGGCCGCAAGGACCCTATCAGCGGCGCAAGCCGTCAAGACAATCAGCAGCCCCGAAAGGACGAACCTGCGGCAATGTAAGTGTCTCTTCACGTTGCTTGTCACTTGTTACTTCCGGTCGTCTTGCTCGATCTGAAAAGCTGGAATTCTCCGACCAGCGGATTGGTCGTGGTCTCGATCACCACCAGTCGCACGTGCCGCGCGGTGACGGGCGGGAAGCGCACGGTGCGGTCTTCGCCCATCGTCGTGCCGCTGAAAAACGTCTGCCACCGGTCGCCCCGCTTGGCCTGCAACTCGTACTTGCGGATCCGGCCGTATGGCTCGTTGAGCCAGGCACCATCGAAAGTGTACTCCTTCCCCAGGTCAACTTCCAGCCATGCCGACTTGACATCCGGGTTGAAGGTCCAGCCGCTTGCCGGATCGCCGTCAACCGCCTTGGCCGGGCTGTGACGGCTTGACGACCGGGGGGTGCGGTCGTCAACGTGCGAGGCGGTCGCCTTCTTGCCGAATGTCAATGGGCCCGACAACACCTGTGCCGGGCTGATTTCGGCCGCCGGACCGTCGAGATTCAACACAATAATCGTATCCAGTTCATGCCGGTGCTCGGCCGGCACCGAGATCTGGATTCCCTCGTCGGTCTCTTCGACCGTGGCTGTTCCACCGGTGAGCACCGAGTTGGAGACGATCTTCTTCTCGATCGCCGGCAGCAGCACCGTATCACCGTACCACTTCAGAACATGCACGAAGACCGTGTTGCCTTTTCGGGTACTCACGCAGCCCAGTCCCCAGAACGGCCCGCCGCGGGTTCCGTAGATGCTCTCGCCGTATTTCTTCATCCACTGGCCGATTTCGCGGAATCGCGCGGCCTGGCGCGGTTCGATCCGGCCGTCGGGCATGGGGTTGGTGTTCAGCGCCAGGTTTCCGTTTCGGCCGGCGCAGGTCACCAGCACGTCGATGCACTGCTTGAGCGACTTGATCTTGTCGTCGGGTTTCCAGGACCATTGGGTACCCAGCGTCATGCAGGTTTCCCAGGGCCGGTCCATCTGGAACCTGCCCAGCCGTTGTTCCGGCGTATCGAAATCACCCGGCAGCCCACAACGGTTGTTGATAATTATGTGTGGCTGGATTCCGCGTGCCATCTTGAACAGGTTCTCCGCGTCCCAAGTTTCTGAAGACCTTCTGCCAAGGTCGAACCAGAGTCCGTCGATGCGGCCGTAGTTAGTCAACAGTTCGCGGATCTGGCCGTGGAAAAACTTGATGTAGCGGTGATGGTTCTCCGTGAGGTAATCTGGATGGTGCCAGTCGGGCTGCGAGTAGTAGATGATCAGCTTCAAGCCGCCCTCGTGGCAGGCCTTTGCAACGTCGGCCATCACG
The DNA here is from genome assembly GCA_030607895.1 of Pirellulales bacterium. Taxonomy (GTDB): domain Bacteria; phylum Planctomycetota; class Planctomycetia; order Pirellulales; family Thermoguttaceae; genus JAUWJC01. The sequence continues at coordinate 425 of JAUWJC010000561.1, read as the reverse complement.
TCGTGCTTCCAGGCCGACTCGGGACCGGTGCTCCTGTAATCGGTCAGCTTCGTGTCGTACAGGCAGAAGCCGTCGTGGTGCTTGACCAGGAAGATCATGTACTTCTGGCCGGCATCTTTGGCAATTTGCACCCACTCGCGTGCATTGAACTTGTCGGGCTTCCATTTCTTGTAGAGGTTGTCGTAAACCTCGCCGGGCGTTGGTCCCTGGCCTGGTCGCATTCCGAACTCTCCGAAATTGTGACCCCGCGGCGCCCCACGCGACCAGCCGATCTCCAGCCCCGTCAGGCTCACCGGCCCCCAGCAGTTGAACATGCCGAAGCGCATGTCCTGCCAGGCCTTGACGACCTCGGGCTTGGCGGTGAGCATGTCCCACTGCTCTTTCTTCTCCTGCTCGGCCCCGCCGGCCAATCGTGCGGTGCAGAT